>CAYNUZ010000004.1:2714-33401 GCA_964400385.1 uncultured bacterium
AACGTCCCCGTCACCGTCATCGTGAACCCGCCCGCCGTCGTCCCGCAGGCCGGCGCCACGCTCGTCACCGTCGGCGCCGCCACCGGCGTGTACCCGCTGACGAGGGTGCCGGACGCCGTACCGTTCCCCGTCCCGTCCGTCACCACCACGTTGACCGCCGAGCCGGCCGCCAGACCAATGGGCGCCAGCACGAGCACCGTGGTGGCCGTCGGCGACCCCTGAATCGTCGCGGTGAATCCCCCGATCGTCACCCCAACCGGCGCGCACGACCCGGTGGCGAACGTCCCCGTCACCGTCATCGTGAACGCCCCCGCCGTGGTTCCGCAGGCTGGCGCCACGCCCGTGACCGTCGGCGGAGCGACCGGCGTGTACCCGTTGACCAGCGTCCCGGACGCCGTCCCGTTCCCCGTCCCGTCCGTCACCACCACGTTCACCGCCGATCCGGCCGTCAGGCCGCCGGGGACGTTGACCAGCACCTTCGTCGCGGTCGGGGCGCCCTGGATGGTCGCCGCCACTCCCCCGATCGTCACCCCGACCGGCGCGCACGATCCCGTCGCGAACGTGCCCGTCACCGTCATCGTGAATCCGCCGGCCGTCGTCCCGCAGCCGGGCGAGACGCTGGTCACCGTCGGCGCCGCCACGGGGGTGAAGGCCGCGGCCTTCGTCGCCGAGCCCGCCGCCGCCGTCACCACCACATCGAGGGCGCTGCCCACCGAGGTCCCGGTGAAGGTCGGCATACTGACCAGGATCGTCGCCGACGCGGGGGTGCCCTGAATCGTCGCCGGGTAACCGCCGATCGTGACCGCGGTGGGCAGGCACGTGCCGGCCCCGAAGGCGCCGGTGACGGTGAGCGTGAACCCGCCGGCCGCCGTGCCGCAGGACGGCGAGACACCCCCGACGACGAGCGCGGCCGCCCCCAGCGCGAAGGAGTCCGTGCCGGAGAGCGCCGTGCGGCACCCGCCGGGCGTGGCGGCGTAGGCGGCGTCGTTGACCGTCCCGGTCGCCCCGCAATCCACCGTACCGGTGAGGGTGATCGAAAACGCCTGGCCGGCAGCCAGGGTGATCCCGCTCGTGAACTGGCCGGACAGCCCTTCCACCGCGCCGAATCCCGCGTTGGACGAGAGGTCCAGCCCGTCGCCGCTGCCGTCGGACCCGGCCGTGAGGGACGAGAAGCTGACCGCCGCGGGCAGCGTGTCGCTCAGCGTGAACCCGTTAAGCGCCGCGTTGGTCGCGGGGTTCAGGACGGAGACGAGGTAGGTGACCGCGGCGCCCTGCACCGGACTGGCGGGCGTATGCGAAACGGTGACCGTGAGCGGGCTGCCCACCGCCGCGGGCGTAAAGGTGTCGGCGGGGGTCGACAGCTTCATCTGGCACCCGCCGACGGTTTCGGCATAGGCCTGGTTGCTCTGCAATGTCCCGACGGCGCAGCCGACGGTGGCCACGACCGTGAAGGTCACGGTATTGCCGGCCGACACCGGGGTCGTGAAGGTGCCCGTAGCGCCCAGGACCTGCCCGGCCGTCGTCAGTCCCAGCCCCGCACCGGCGCCGTCCACCGCAAACGAGGTCACCGTCAGCCCCGCCGGCATCGTGTCGGAAAAGGTCAGGCCGTTCAGGGGCGCGCTGGCATTGTTATTGGTGACCGCGATCGTATAGGTCACCGTGTCCCCCTGGGTGGGAGCCAGCAGGTCGTGGACCACGGTGACGCCCGGGATCGCGACGACCCCGGGGGTGAACGCATTCAGCACCCCGCCGGCGCTGCCGCATGTGCCCGTGGTCTGGGCGAACGCCGTCGAACTCTGGGCCGCCGTGATGCCGCACGCGAGGGTGCCCACGAGCGTGAAGGTGATGCTGTTGCCGGCCGCAAGGGGCGTCGTCAGGGTGCCGAAGGCCCCTTCCACGGCGCCCGCCCCGGCGTTGGCCGAGAGCGTGAGGCCGGCCCCCGCCGCGTCCACCGTGAGCGAGACGAAGGTGACATTCATGGGCAGCGTATCGCTGATGACCAGGTTCGACAGCGGACCGTTCGTGGCCGGATTGCTGACGACGATGGTGTAGGTAATGCGGTCCCCCTGGGACGGCGCCACCGGGAGCCGGTTGACGGTGACGGCCGGCGGGACGTTGGCTACGCGCAGCGTGCACAGGGCGCCCAGCTTGGCCGCCGCCTGGCTCGGCGCGACGGTCCCGGTTTCCGAGAGGACGCTGCCGGACAGCGCCACGATCTTGTCCGACCCCACGTTCAGCACGAGGTCGCCGATGGCGGCGCCGGTGGCCACGTTGCCGGAGATGGACGTCAGGCCCCCGCCCACGGAGAGCGCCGACCCGGCGCTCGCCATATTCAGCGCGTACGCCGCCACGACCTCGGTGTTCGCCGATCCGGTCGTGCAGGCGTTCGTATCCATGTTGCCGTTCCCGCTGGCCGTCGTCCCGGGGGTGAACGGGAACGCGGGCGCGTCGAGCAACGGGTTGGTGTTCACGTTGAGGTACGCCGCCATCACGCCCGCCAGCTTGCCGGAGGTGAAGCCGGTCCAGGTGGTGGTGGCCGACCCGTTCTTGGTGGCACGGTACATCCACATCCCGAGCGCCCCGGTCGTATTCGAAGCGACCAGGGTCCACCCGGCCGGCGTCGCCGGCGCCGTGGTCGTGTTGGCGGTCAGCGTGGCCACCAGCCCGTCCCCGGCAGTCCACGACCCCGGATCCGTGAGGGTGAGCGAGGTGGCGGCGGCGGCCGTGGCGGTCGCGACCGCGGCTTCGCGCCCGATCGAGCAGGCGATCGAAAGCGTCACGTTGACCTGGGCGGTGTTGCCGCTGAGATCCGTGATCGTGATGACCGCCGTGTACGTGCCGGCGGCCAGCGCATTCGAGGCGATGGACACCGTGAGCGCCCCGGAGGTCGCACCCTGGGCCAGGTTCACGGCGGAGACATTCGGGGCCGCGAGATTCGCGGCTCCCCACCCCGCGCTGTACGTCACGGCCGAGGTGTAGGTCTCATTCGCACAGATGGACTTGAGGTGCGAGTTGGTGATCGTGAAGGTCTGGCTCGCGGGGCTGGTGCCCTGCACCGTCGCATAGGTCAGCGTCGTGGTGGTCAGCGTTACGCCGGTCGTGTCGGGCGGATCCAGCTCGATAATGTCCGTCGCATACCCCGTCGCGATGTTGTTGAATTGGATCGTATTGGCGGCGCCGGAGCTGCCCACGGCGGCCTGGGCGTGGTTGCTGCTGCCGGCGCTCGCCGGGATGTTTCCGGGCGGGGTATGCGCGTTCACCTGCCGGGTCCAGCCCGTCGCCGGGGTGAAGGTCTTCTTGTTGAGCGGGACGCCATAGCCGGCGTCGAGGACCGCATTCGGGACAAGGGTCGTGACCACCGGCAAGGTGAAGGTGGACCGCTTGCCCACGGTCACGGAGGTCCCGTTCGCCGTCCCCGTAGCCCCGACCGGGCAAAACGTGTCCACCCCGCTGTACTGGGTGATGCCGCCGGCCCAGTCGCGGTTCGTGTTGGTCGCATCCGTCCAGGTGTACCCCGTCGGTTCTCCCGCGGTGATCGTGTGGGTCCAGGTGGTGAGCACGCAGACCGCCCCGGCATTGGCGGAGGTGGTCCGCAGCGTCCAGCTCGCGTTCGGGCCGGTCGGGGCCGTCGTCGTCCCGTTGACCAGGATGTGCGCGACGAGGAGATTGCCACCGGTCACCGTTGCCGGCGACACCACCAGGGTCTTCGCGTTGCCGTTCGTGGCATTCGTGGTCCCGGTAGCGGCGATCGCCCCCAGGGCACGCGCGGGGACCCACGCCGCGGCCAGCAGGCCGAGGCATAGACTGATCCCGGTGAAATGACCTCCCGTCTTTCTCATGCTCCCCCGATGCATCCTAGGGCCGCGTCCCCGGCTGGGCTGTGACCGCCCTCACGCCGGCGGCCCGGCAGGATCGTCCAAGTGTCAGAATCGTCAGCGCCCCTCTGGCCCCCCCAAAGGTTGCAAGAAGGTAGCACACCGCCCCGCGCGGCACAAGGGTGCGCGAACCCGATTGCTACAATGGGCCGCACCATGGCGTTTTCCCGGAAGGATGTCGAGGCCATCGCGCGGCTGGCGCGCCTGACGCTGACGGACGCCGAGCTGGACCGGTTTGGCGGGCAGCTCGGCGCGATCCTCGGCTACGTGGAGTTGCTGGACAAAGTGGACCTCGCCGGCGTCGAGCCCACCACCCACGTGCAGGACGACGCGGACCGGTTCCGCGACGACCGGGTCACGCCGGGCCTGGCCGTCGCGGACCTCGAGGCGATGGCGCCGGAATTCCGGGCCGGTTCGGTGCGCGTGCCGCGCATCCTCGAGGACTGATGGCGGACCCCTCCGCCCTCTCGCTCGCCGACGCCAGCCGGCAGCTCGCCGCGGGCTCCCTCTCCTCCTCCGACCTGACCCGGGCCGTCCTCGGCCGGATCGACGCCGTCGAACCGCGGGTCAAGGCGTACCTGACCGTCCTGCGCGAGAGCGCCCTAGCGCAGGCGGCGGCCTCCGACGCCCGGCGGGCCGGCCCGGGGCGGCTCGGCCCGCTGGACGGCATCCCCATCGCGCTCAAGGACAACCTGTGCACGAAGGGGGTCGAAACCACCTGCGCGTCGCGCATCCTCAGGGGGTTCGTCCCGCCCTACGACGCCACCGTCGTCGAAAAACTCGCCGCCGCCGGGGCGGTCATCACCGGCAAGACCAACCTCGACGAGTTCGCGATGGGCTCCTCGACCGAGAATTCGTCGGTGGGGCCGACCCACAACCCGTGGGCGCTGGACCGGGTTCCCGGCGGCTCCTCGGGCGGGTCCGCCGCCGCCGTGGCCGCGGGCCTCGCCCTGGGGGCACTGGGGTCCGACACCGGCGGGTCCATCCGGCAGCCCGCCGCGCTCACGGGCCTGACGGGGCTCAAGCCGACCTATGGCCGGGTGTCCCGGTACGGCCTGATCGCCTTCGCCTCGTCGCTGGACCAGGTGGGGCCGCTGGCCCGCACCGCCGAGGACGCCGCCCTCCTGCTGGAGGCCATCGAGGGGTTCGACCCCCGGGACTCGACCTCGGTCAAGCGCGACGGGACCCGCCCGACGGCGGACCTGCGCAAGCCGCTGAAGGGGCTCAAGATCGGGATCGCGAAGGAATGGCTCGGGGCAGGGCTGGATCCCGAGGTGCGCGCGGCCTTTGAGGCGGCCTGGGCGGTCCTGGCGCAGCAGGGGTGTGAGCGGGTCGAGATCGCCATGCCGCGGCAGGACGTGGCGCTTCCCATCTATTATCTTATCGCGCCCGCGGAGGCCTCCTCCAACCTGGCCCGGTTCGACGGCGTCCGGTACGGCCCCCGGGTGGACGCCCCCAACATCGTGGCCATGTACCGCGCGACGCGCAGCACGGGCTTCGGCCCCGAGGTCAAGCGGCGCATCATCCTCGGCACCTATGTCCTGTCCGCGGGGTACTACGACGCGTACTACCTCAAGGCCCTCAAGGCCCGGACGAAGCTCCGGCAGGACTACCTCGACGCCCTCAAGGACTGCGACGCGCTCCTGTCGCCCGCGACCCCGACGCCGGCGTTCAAGCTCGGCGAGAAGGCGGATGACCCGCTCCAGATGTACCTGTCGGACATCTACACCGTCTCGGTGAACCTCGCCGGCCTCCCGGGGCTCGTGGTGCCCTGCGGGTTTTCGGCCGGGACCCTGCCGATCGGCATGCAATTGATCGGCCGGGCCTTCGACGAGCCAACGCTGCTGCGGATCGGCCACCAGTACCAGCAGGCGACCGACTGGCACGCCCGTCGCGCGACGCCATGAGCTGGGAAACCGTCATCGGGCTCGAGGTGCACGTGGAGATGAACACGCGCACCAAGATCTTCTGCGGGTGCCCCACCACCTTCGGGGCGCCGCCCAACACGCAGGTCTGCCCGGTCTGCCTGGGGCTGCCCGGGACCCTGCCGGTCCTCAACCAGGAGGCGCTCGAACGCGCGCTGATCACCGGGCTCGCGCTGGACTGCCGGATCGCGCCGCGGTTCAAGTTCGACCGCAAGCACTACTACTACCCCGACCTGCCGAAGAACTTCCAGATCTCCCAGTACGACCTGCCGCTGGCCGAACACGGCCGGCTCGCGCTGGAGGGCGGCCGGACGGTCCGGATCAAGCGGGTCCACCTCGAGGAGGACGCCGGCAAGCTGGTGCACGAGGGCGAGGCGGGCCAGATCGGCGGCGGCGCGGCGGCCCTGGTGGACTACAACCGGTCGGGCATGCCGCTGCTCGAGATCGTCAGCGAGCCGGACCTGCGCGAGCCCGCGGCCGCGGTGGAGTACCTCAAGGCGGTCCAGACGCTGGTGCGGTACCTCCGGGTCTCCGACGGGAACATGGACGAGGGCAGCCTGCGGTGCGACGCCAACATCTCGGTCCGGAAGGCCGGCGCCGCGGAGCTGGGCGCCAAGATCGAGATCAAGAACATGAACTCGTTCCGGTCGGTCGAGCGGGCGCTGGAGCACGAGGCCGGCCGGCAGCGGGCCGCGCTGGAGGCGGGCGAAACGCTGGCGCAGGAGACCCGGCTGTTCGACGAGGCGACCGGCGAGACCCGGTCCATGCGGGGCAAGGAAGGCGCGCACGACTACCGGTACTTCCCCGAGCCGGACCTGCCCCGGTTCACCGCCGGCCCCGAGCTGCTCGAACGGCTCCGGACGCGGATTCCCGAGCTGCCCGCCGCGCGCCGCCTCCGGTACGTGCAGACGCACGGGCTGCCGGACTACGACGCGGGCGTCCTGACCGCCGACCGGGACACCGCGGACTACTACGAGGCGGCGCTGCGGGCCGGCGCCCCCGCCAAGACGGCCAGCAACTGGATCATGACCGAGCTGCTCGGGGCGCTCCACGGCGCCGGCCAGCGCATCGCGGACTCGCGGATCAGCGCGCCCGAGCTGGCCGGGCTGCTCAAGCTGATCGACCAGGGGACCATCAGCGGCAAGATCGCCAAGACGGTGTTCGCCGAGATGTTCCGCACCGGCAAGCCCGCGGCGGTCATCGTCAAGGACCAGGGGCTGGTCCAGATCTCGGACGAAAGCGCCCTGCATGCCACCGTCACCGAGGTGCTCGGCGCGCAGGCCGCGTCCGTCGCGGACTACAAGGCCGGCAAGCAGCAGGCGATCGGCTTCCTCGTGGGCCAGGTCATGAAGGCCACCGGGGGCAAGGCCAACCCGCAGCTCGTGAACAAGCTTCTGCGCGAGGAGCTGGCCAAGCTGTGAAGCCGCTCTCGTACAAGGCGTCCGGGGTGGACCGGGCCGCGGGCGACCGGCTCGCCTCCTTCGCGCGGCGGATCGCGGCCCGGCGCCGCGACCCGAACGTGGTGGCGGGCGTGGGCGGATTCGGGGCGCTCTACCGGGTGCCCATGCGCGGGAAGAAGCCGCCGCTCCTGGTCTCCGGCACCGACTCGGTCGGCACCAAGCTCAAGATCGCCTTCCGCACCGGCATCCACCACACCGTCGGCATCGACTGCGTCGCCATGTGCGCCAACGACGTGGCGTGCCAGGGCGCCCAGCCGCTCTTCTTCCTGGACTACATCGGGATCAGCCGGCTCACGCCGCAGCTGGGGCGCGACCTGGTGCGGGGCGTGGAGGACGGATGCGCCCTGGCGGACTGCTCCCTGGTCGGCGGCGAGACGGCCGAGCTGCCCGGCCTGTACGGCAGGGGCGAGTACGACCTGGTCGGGTTCTGCGTGGGCGCCGTGGAGGAAGCCGAGGCGGTGGACGGCCGGCACGCGCGGCCGGGCGACGTGGTGATCGGCGTCGGGTCGGCGGGACTCCACAGCAACGGCTTCTCCCTGGTGAACCGGCTGCTGCTCGAGCGGATGAAGCTCCCCCTCCGCCGCGAGGTGCCCGACCTCGGATGCACCCTGCAGGAGGAGCTGCTGCGGCCGACCCGGATCTACGTCCGGACCATCCGGGCGCTGATGCGGGAGGTCCCCGTCCTCGCGCTCGGCCACATCACGGGCTCGGGGCTCCCGGGGAAGTCGCCCCGGCAGCTCCCCCGGGGCCTCGGGATCCGGATCGTGGACGGCACCTGGCCGGTCCCGCCGATCTTCTCGTTCATCGAGCGGCGCGGCCGGATCGCCCGCGCCGAGATGTTCGATACCTTCAACATGGGGATCGGGCTGACCGTCGTGACCCGCAAGGCCCGCGCGGAGGAGGCGTTGAAGTGCCTGCTCGACCGCGGCGAGCGGGCGCAGGTCATCGGCACGGTCGTCGCCGGAAGGCGGTTTACACTGGTGGCATGACCACCGGGAATGCCGCCCAGGCCCGCCGGCAGATCGAGGCGCTCCGGGTCCGCCTCCGCAAGCACGACCGCCTCTACTACCAGGACGCCGCCCCGACGATCTCCGACCGCGACTACGACCGGCTGTACCGCCAGCTCAAGGACCTCGAGGCCGCGTATCCCGCGCTCGTGACCCCCGACTCCCCCACGCAGCGGGTCGGCGGGGCGCCCACGAAGAAGTTCCCCTCCGCGCGCCACGATCCGCCGATGATGTCGCTGGAGAACACCTACTCCGAGGCCGAGGTGCGGGAGTGGGAGGCGCGGTGCCGGAAGGCGCTGCCGCACGACGCCTTCGAGTACGTCGTCGAGCTCAAGGTGGACGGGGTCGCCCTCTCCCTCACCTACGAGAAGGGCGTCCTGGTGCGGGCCGCCACCCGGGGCGATGGCGAGACCGGCGACGAAATCACGGCCAACGTGCGGACGATCCGCACGGTCCCGCTCCGGCTGGAGCCCGCGGACGGGCCGGTGCCGGCGCTGCTCGAGGTGCGCGGGGAGGTCTATCTGACGCGCGACGCGTTCGCGGCGATCAACGAGGAGCAGGAGGCCGCCGGAGAGGAGCCGTTCGCGCTCGCGCGCACGACGGCTGCGGGGACCCTCAAGCTCCAGGATCCCGCGCAGGTGGCGAAACGGCGCCTGGATATCTTCGTCCACACCTTCGCCACCGCCCGGGGCCGGACCTTTGCCACCCATGTGGAGGCCCTGGACGCCCTGGAGGCCATGGGCCTCAAGGTGAACCCGCACCGGATCGTGGCGAAGTCCGTCGACGAGGTCCTGGCGCACTTCGCGGCCTGGGACGGGAAACGGGACCGGCTGCCGTACGAGATCGACGGGATGGTGGTCAAGGTGAACCGGCTCGACCAGCAGCGCAAGCTCGGCGCGACCGCCAAGTCCCCGCGCTGGGCCATCGCGTTCAAGTACCCCACCCGGCAGGCCGTGACGCGGCTCAAGGCCATCACGGTCCAGGTGGGCCGGACCGGCACGCTCACCCCGGTCGCCGAGCTCGAGCCGGTCGTCGTCGGCGGCAGCACGATCGCCCGCGCGACCCTCCACAACGCCGAGGAGCTCAAGCGCAAGGACATCCGGATCGGCGACCTGGTCACCATCGAGAAGGGGGGCGAGGTGATCCCCAAGGTGGTCGGGCCGGTGCTCGCAAAGCGCACGGGAAGGGAGAAGGCCTTCCGGATGCCCGCCACCTGCCCGGCCTGCGGCGAGGACGTGGTCCGGACGGAGGGCGAGGTGGCGGTCCGGTGCGAGAATCCCGCGTGCCCCGCCCAGGTCAAGCTGCGCATCGGCCACTTCACCCGGCGCGAGGCCATGGAGATCGAGCATGTCGGCGAATCGCTCGTGGACCAGCTGGTCGAGAAGGGGCTGGTCCGGGACTGCGCCGACCTGTACGCGCTCACCCGCCAGCAGCTCGAGGGGTTGGACCGGATGGCGGAGAAATCCGCCGAGAACGTGGTGGCCGCGATCGCGGCCAGCCGGAAACGGCCGCTGGCCGCGCTGATCTATGCGCTGGGGATCCGGCATGTCGGGGCCCGGGTGGCGGAGATCCTGGCCGCCCGGTACCGGTCGCTGGACGACCTCGCCGCCGCCTCCGCCGACGAGCTGACCGGGATTCACGAGGTGGGCGGCATCGTGGCCGCCTCCATCCACCAGTTCTTCCGGCAACCCCGGGCCCGGGACATCGTGCGGAAGCTGCGGAAGGCGGGCGTCAATATGGAACGCACGCGGGAAGAGGCGCCCGTCTCGGATGCGCTCACCGGCAAGACCTTCGTCTTCACCGGGGAGCTGGAGGAGTTTTCCCGCACCCAGGCGGAGGGGCTGGTGCGCAAGCTGGGCGGCAATGCCTCCGGGTCGGTCTCGAAGCTCACGTCCTTCGTGGTCGCCGGCCCGGGCGCCGGGGAGAAACTCGCCAAGGCGAAGAAGCTCGGGGTGGCGGTCCTGGACGAAGCCGGGTTCCGGAAGCTCGTGGCCCCGCTACTGCGCGGCCGGCCGTGAGGTCCCGCCGCCGCCGTTCCCCGGCGGCACGCACGCCGGTTCCCCGCCAGGAGGGGATCGTCTTCCGGGCCCAGGTCAACCCGCGATGCCTGCCGTTCGGCACGACCGTGGCCGAAGACGACGACCAGGGCCGGGCGCGACGGTGGACCTGGCGGTTCATGCTGATCGAATACAAGCGGCTGGCGGCGGGGCACGCCTACCCGATGCACCGCCATCCGCGCCGCCTGTTCGAGCTGTACGTCGTCCTGGCCGGGTCCGTCCGGATCCGCTTCGCCGACGGCCGTTCCCTGGAGCTGCGCGAAGGCCAGGCCATGCTGCTGCCGCCCTCGCCGGACCATGCGATGGAAAGCCCCGGCGGCGGGCGGGTCGTCAACCTGCATTTCCCCCTCGCCAACCGGCCGCCGTGGCGCGAGGCCGCGCGCGGGCTCGGCGGCCGCCCCTTCACGCCGTCCCGGCTGGCCATGGAGGCCCTGCGCCGGCTCGTCGTGCTCGACCGGGGCGACGCTGCCTTCCGTCCGTACCTGGCACACGCCCTCGTGACGGCCATCCTGCTCGACCGCGTCGAGGGCCGGGAGCTTCCCCCGGCGGGGGCCTTCGGCGCCTCCACGCTGGCGGCCCGGGTGGAATGGGTGGTCGAGCGCCACCTCGCCGAGCGGCTCACCAACCGGGAGCTGGCGCGCCACCTGAACCTCGGGCTCCGCACGCTGGAAACCCGCTACCGCCGCGAGGCGGGCGTGTCCCTGCACGCCACCATCACGCGCCTGCGGCTCGAGCGCGCGACCGGCCTGCTCGCCGCCGGGGAACGCTCCGTGAAACGCGTGGCCCTGGAGAGCGGATTCCGCGATCCCGCCTACTTCATCCGGGTCTTCCGCCGGGCCCACGGGCTCACGCCCGGAACCTGGCAGCGGGAATGGGAGGACCGGAGCCGGGTCGCCGTGGCCGCCTGACCGGCGCGAAGTCTCCCATCGGATTGCGCTTTTTTCCTATGCTCCTTCCGGCCCCCCGGCGGACGCCGGCGCGATAATGGGACCGGCATTCCCGTGCGTACCCGACGTCGGCCTCCTCCCTGCGGCCCCCTCCTGGCGGCCCTGCTCCTCCTCGCCGCCGGCGTCCGCGCGGACGGCATCATCGACGTCACCGAGGCCGTCACCCCCCCGTTCTCCACCAATCCCAACCTGTTCCCCAACTGGGTGCAGGCGCCCACGGCGGCCTTCCAGATCGCGGAGTGCGACGACGCGGTGTGCACCGGGTGCCTGACGAGCAGCCTCAACGGCCTCACGGTCGTCAACTACGGGACCGCGACTTCCGCCGACCTCGCCGGGGTGTCGTTCCGGATCGTGTGCGGGGCGACCAACCTGCTCCGGGCCATGACGTATGCGGGCGTGTGGAACGGCACCCCGGCCTGGACCTGGGGCGGGCCGGCCCTGGCTCTCCCGGACGGGTGCGTCACCTGCGGGTGCGCGCTCGGGTTGTACCTCTACACCGACATCGCCCCGTGCCCCACGGACGGCGCGAGCGTGATCCTCGGGCCCGGGTTCAACGACGTCCTCAATCCGGGCTGGCCGGGCGGCGTCACCGATTCCTGCGGCTACGCGGGACCGTGGAGCGCCGTGCAGGACCAGCTGCCCAAGACCATCCGGTATGTCGCGAAGGAGGCGGACCGCACGGAGGCCGCCCCCGGGGACACGGTCAACTACACCGTCTATTACGGGCGCCCCGGGACCGGGACGATCTCGACGATCTGGGTGACGGACTCCCTGCCGCCCACGATGCATTACGCCGGCGCCGGCGTGCCGCTCCCGGACACCGGGTTCGACCCGGATCCGGGGCCGCCGCTGCGCCTGCGCTGGACGATCACCCCCGTCGGCCCCACCGCCGGCGGGCCCACGGGCGCGATCACGTTCCAGGCCTCGGTGGACTGGGGCAACGGCGAGCTCTTCGAGCCGGGCTCGGGCGACGTGGCCGCGCAGGAGGGCGCCTTCCTGTTCAACCGGGCCCACCTGGCCTGGGATCCCGCCGGCGGCTGCGCCCCCGGGCGCACCTCGAACGTGCCGTCGCTCGTGGTGCGCCGGTACCTGTTCTGGATGATCGGGGACAACGACGTGATCTTCGCCCCGCGGATGGGGATGCCGGACGACGAGATCATCTATTCGGTCTTCATCCGGAACACCTCCGCAACGAAAACCTGGTGGAACGTCCACCTCTGGGACACCGTGCCCGGCACGCTCGACCCCTGGAGCGCGGGCGAGGGGTTCGACGATCCCTGCGCCGGCTGGACGATGACGCCGACCGGGTGCGCCGCGGCCTCGCCCGGGCGGACGAGTGGCGGCGGCACCACGCTCCTCACCTGGGCCGTGGACCTGCCGCCGCTCGCGACGCTCACCCTGCGCTGGCAGGCCCGCGTGATCCCGACGGCCTCGCCCGGGGCGACCGCCATCAACCGGCTGAGCGTCCTGGCATACGGCAAGACCGGCATCCTCGACGGCACCGGCCACGCCGTCGCCGCGCGGTCCTTCACGCACCAGGCCCAGGTCGTGCTGCGCACCACGTACACCAGCTACGTCGGATGGGCCGGGGCGGCGCTCAGCGGGTGCTCCACGCCGACCTACCACATCGTCTTCTACCCGCTGAACAAGGCCGCCGACGGCGCCCTCTACCGGCAGTGGTGCTGCACGGCGGCGCCGTGTAACACGGCCTGCGGCAATTTTGCGCTCAACGGCGGCGTCTCCCCCCGCATCGACGTCTTCGCGGGCACCTGTACCGGCGGGCCGCCCGTGGACTGGCAGACGGGCTGCAAGGTGGAGCGCGCGCCGGCCCGGTACATCCCCGCGTTCTTCGCCGCGGGCGCGGCCCCGCCCTCGGTCTTCAATTTCGTGCACAAGCTCGTGGCCAACGCCCCGTTCATCTGGGAGCTGGCGAACTGTTTCAGCGGCGGCGGCGAGGATGCCGACACGCTCGCGGGGACCACCAGCCTGACCTACAACTGGTTCATCGCCTACACCTACGCCCGGGTGGTGACCTACCCCAACGTGCTGGAGACCCTGTACATGGTCAACACCGACCCCGTCACCTCCACCACGCTCCACGTCTTCCAGTGGAACCCGGCGACGCTCGTCTGGGACTACATCACGACGCAGGACCTCTACCAGGAGAGCGGCTGGGCCTACGTCCCCTCGGTGACCAACCACTACCGGATCCTCTCGTCCGACGCGCCGATCATTGTGCACAAGGCCTACCCCGGCATCGGCCAGGGCGGCGCGTTCAACGACTTCGGGACCCTCTTCCCCAACCGGGAGAACGGGAACCTGGTGAACAGCAGCATCCCGGCCAACTTCTACTTCTGGGCCGCCTCGGCCACCGCGGCCAACGGGGTGATCGTCGGCAACGTGGGAGCCGTGAAGGCCAGCTACCAGGTCTTCCTCTACAAGCCGTTCAACCCGGCGCTCCCCTCCCCGTCGCTGAGCGTGACCTCGGACCTCGTGGACTCCGCGGGGTCGTGGCAGTTCGTGGGGACCGACACCGTGGACCCCGGGCTGGCGGCGCCGCTCAACCCCCACATCTACGGGGCGGGGTACGACACGGGGATCTTCACCCCCACCTACAAGCTCTACCGCCTCACCGTGACGGGCGGCGCGGGCGCGGCCGTCCAGCTCTGGGCGGGCATCGAGACCTTCTCCGGGTATTCCGGCGGGGCCGTGGTCCACTCGTCCAATCCGGCCGGCCAGGCCTACGGGCGCGAGTACTGGGTCCATGAGGGCACCACGAACAACGACTGCAAGGGCAACAACTGGGACATCATGACGATCAACGTGTACTCCCCCAAGGTGAACCTCGGCGTGACCCTGGTGTCGCACGACGGGTACTCCTCGACCTACACGACCAACGACGTGGACGAGGCGATCTCGTTCAAGGACCTGACCACGCCGGGCGGCGGGACCCGGAGGAACTGGCGCGTCAACGTCACGGCGGGCGGCAACCCCGGCGACGTGATCATGCAGTACATCGCCTGCATCCAGAAGGAGAAGTTCTACGCCGCCCCGTTCCTCTCGAAGGGGGTCTTCTACGCGATCATCGCCCCGCCCGCGGTCTTCGTCGGCCAGTCGTTCTGGGTGACCATCGTCGTGATCGAGGCCGGGGCCACCAAGCAGGACTACTGCGGCACCAGCTCGTTCACCTCGACCGATCCGAATGCCCTGATCCAGGGGACCCCCATGGACACCTACAACTTCACCTGGTCGTCCGACCCCGCCTTCGGGAACTGCGACGCCAACGGCGGCGCGGCGAACGAGAACGGGGTGCGGATCTTCCTCAACGTGTCCCTGTCCCAGCTCGGGCTCCAGACGCTGGTGGCGTCGGATACGGTGGACGGCTCCATCACCGGCCTCACCACCATCATGGTGGTCGGGGCCGACGTGCGCCTGGAAAAGCGGCCCCGGCTCTCGGTCCAGGCCTCCGGGGACACCGTCCGCTTCCAGGTCTGCTGGAGCAACTACTCCTCGGCGTCCGCGTTCTCCTTCGTGATCACCGACGCGGTGCCGATGGGCACCACGTTCGTGCCCGAGGCCACGACCGCCCCGTTCGACTGCGGCAGCACCGACGGCGTGGTCCCGGTCACCGCGTCCTCGGGGTCCACCTCCGCCACGGTCCCGCCGGCGGCGTCGTTCGCCGCCGGGAACCCGCCCGCGGGCACCCGGTGGCTGCGCTGGACGCTGCCCATGGCCGGGGTGCAGACCACCGGGTGCGTCTGCTTCCGGGTGAGCGTCAACTAGCACCCGCGCGGCGCGGCGGGGGGCGCGTACAGTAGGAGGCATGTGGTGCGCGCTCCTGCTCGTGCTCGCCGCCCGGCCCGCCGCGGCGCTCGATTCCGCCCTCGAGTTCCAGCACATCCTCAATTGCCGCGTGGCCACCCCGTCCGCCACCGCCTACGGCGCCATCAACGACCTCTGGGGCGCCCCGACCTGGATCGTCCCGGGCGAGATGGCGATCGCCGCCCTCGTGCTGGACCGGGGCGGCTACGTGGCCGAAGCCCGGGCGGCGGCCGACTACCTGGTCCGCATCCAGGACCCGGACGGGGCGTGGCGCAACCAGTACTCCGGGACGGTATACACCGACGGCAACCGGTACACGCGCCAGACCGCCGAGGTCATGATGCTGCTGGGCCGGCTGGGGGGGTACGCGGGCCCGCTGGCCCGCGCCAACGGCTGGCTCGGGGTGCTGCAGCTCACGGCCACCAAGACCGGCGCCGATGACGGAATGGTCTGCGGCGGCCTCGACGCAGCGGGTAACCCGCTCACCGACCGGTGGACCTCCGACAACGGGTTCGCGGTCCTCGCCTTCGACGCGGCGGGGAACGCCGCCGCCCGCGATCGCGTCGTCGCCGGGCTGAACACCCGGCTGGTCAACGGCGACCACTGGTTCCAGAAGGTGGACGCGGGCGGCACCCCCACCGACGGGGCCTACGGCTGGATCAACTTCGCCCCGGCCTTCCTCGCGCTGGCGCGGTACGGCGTCGCGTATCCCGCCGGCCTCGCCGCGGGCATGCACGCGCGCCTCCAGGAGGCGGGGGGCCCGAACGCCGGCGCGGTGCGCGAGTTCCAGGACGGGCCGAAGTACATGCCGGGGATCGGCTTCCAGGCCGCGATCGCGTGGAACGGCCTCGGGGACACGGCGGACCCGGCCGCGCACGCCGCGTGGGCGGAGGGGGCGGGCGGCCTGTGGACCACGACGGCCGACGGCAACGGGGACAACGGCGGCTGGGTGGACTGGTCGCTCACGACCGGGGGCGGCACGGCCAACTGGTGGGAGCGGTTTATCGACACCAGCGCGTACGCCATCATGGCCGCCAACCGGTGGTCATTCGTGGAGGCGGCGCCGGCCCCCCTCCCGCCGCCGCGCACCGATCCCGCCGAAGCGGTCGCCTTCCCGAACCCGGTCCGGGGAGACCGGTTGACGCTGTCCCTGCGCCTGGCCGCCGACCCCGACACGGTCGAGGTCCTGGCCCTGAACGCCGCCATGGCCCCGGTCTGGCGCGGCCGGTATGCCGGGGTGACGGCCCGCACCGGGCTGATCGCCATCGCCGGCATCGGCCGGTGGGCGCCGGGCGCCTACCTGCTCCAGGCCCGGGCCCGGTATCACGACGGGTCTCTGCACGCGTTTCCCGGCGTCCGGGTGATCGTCAGGCGCTGACCGGCCGCGCTTCGGCTAGAATCGGATCACCATGAAACTTTCCTTCACCACCCTCGGCTGCCCGGAATGGACCCTGGACCAGATCGCCACCCGCGCCACCCCCCTCGGCTACGACGGCGTGGAGCTGCGCACCGCCCCGGACGGGAACCACCTCTCGCCGGACGCGTCGGACGCGGACCTCGCCAAGGCCGTCGAGACCTTCGCCCGGGCCGGGTCGTCGGTGATGAGCATCATGGGGTACTGCCGGTTCGCGTTCACCGATCCGGCCGAGGTCGCCGCCAACCAGGCGCTGATGCGCAAGCTGTTCCGGATCGCCGCGGCGTTCAAGGCGCCGTACATCCGCACCTTCGCCGGCCAGATCCCGGAGGGCGCGGACAAGAACGCGATCACCCGGACGGTGGCGGACGCGCTGGCCCCCCTCGCGAAGGAGGCGGCGGACCGCGGGATCACGATCGGCCTGGAGACCCACGACGACTGGTGCGAGGGCCAGCGGGTGATGCAGGTCGTGGAGCGGGTCAACTCGAAGGGGTTCGGGATCGTCTACGACATCTACAATGCCTACCTCTCCGGGCGCGAGGCGTGGGACGTGACGTACGAGACGGTGAAGCAGCACATCGTGTACTGCCACCTCAAGGACGGGTACACCCTTCCCGACAAGACGACCCACTACGTCTACATCGGGGCGGGCGATATGCCGATGCGCGAGCTGCTCGGCCGGTTCAAGCGCGACCAGTACGAGGGGTACTTCAGCCTGGAGTGGGAGAAGAAGTGGCACAAGGACCTGCCGCCTCCCGAGCAGGCGTTTCCCCACTTCCCGCACAAGGTCCGCGCCTTGTGGGCCGCCGCGGGGTGATCCCCGGCGCGGCGGCGTGCCTGCTGGCGGCCGCCGCGGCCGCCGCCCCCGTCCTCGATCCGCTCCTGCACCTGGCCCTCACCGCCGAGACCTCGCTCCACGCGGACCCGGTCTGGCCGGGATTTACCCTCTTCGCCCAGCCCGTCCTGCTCTACGATCGCGCCGGCCACCGTTCGTACCTCGTCGCCCACCCGGCCCCGCCGGCGGGATTCACGCGGTTCACGAAGGGCCCTCCCCCGATCCTGGCGCGGGACGGGGAGCTGCCGGAGCTCCAGTCCGACTACTACACGGACTACGCCCTGGGAGGGCGCCCGACCTTCGTGCTGGTCTTCACCCCCGGGGAGGACACGTTCCAGCGGCTCACGACGCTGGCGCATGAGCGGTTCCACGTCTTCCAGCATGCGCATTTTTCCGACGACCACCGGGACAATACCTACGGGGCCGTGGACCCGGAGAACATGGCGCTGGCCACGATGGAACAGCGCGCGCTCGCGGAGGCGCTGAAGGCGCCGGGGCCGGAGGGCTCCACCAGATATGCCCGCATGTTCGTGGCGCTGCGGTCCACGCGGAATGCCCGGCTGGCGCCGCCGGTCCGCGGGATCGAGGACGCCCTCGAGCGCTCCGAGGGCACCGCGGACTACGTCCAGCAGCGCCTGGCGGCGCGACCGGTCTTCGCGCACGCCGGCGGGGCCGGGTCCGGGCTGCACAACATCATCGAGCGGCTGGAGATGACGCTGGACCGCGACCGGATGGCGTTCACCCGGTACTACGAGACCGGGTCCGCGCAGGGCTGGCTGCTGGACCGGGCCGGCCTGCCCCGGTGGAAGCGGGAGGTGACCGAGGGCAGGACGCTGTTCGCGGTCATGCAGGAGGCGTACCCGGTCGACCCGGGGGAGGTTTCGACGCGGGTGGCCGCGGCGATGAACGAGCTGCTGGGGTACCAGCGGCTGGTGGCGGAGTGCCGGGACCGCCTGGCCAAGGCCGCCGCCCAGCGCGAGGCGGCCATCCGGGAATTCGCGACCGCGCCGGGCTGGGAGGTCCGGGTGGCCGAGCCTCCCACCGGCGCCCACGGGGCCAATTTCACCTTTTCCGGGTCGGACTTCGAGCTGGAGGACGGCGGCAAGCTCTACCCCGGCATGAGCCTGCTGGACGTGCAGCGGGACGATTTCCGGCTCTCCGTCAAGGACCGGCCGACCGTGATGGACGGGATCGCGTACCGGTTCCACGCGGGCCTTGCCGCCACGCTCGCGGTGGACGGCCGGCCGGCCGAATTCCGTCCCGGCCGCCGGCCGTTCGCCACCCTCTCCCTGACCGAGCCGGGGCTGGAGCTGGCCTGCCGGGCTCCCGGCGCGCTGGTCGTCACCGACCACACCGCCACCATCGAATGGACGACCACCACCGCCGGCCGCGCCCCCTGAAGGCGCAGGGCCGACCAGCGGTGGATTACCGGGGCGGAGCGGCCCCCCCGAACTCGGTACTGACGGTGAGGTAGTCCGGGAACTCCATCGGCCGGCCCACGATCATGATGGACGGCTTCAGCTTGAGGGTGAGCCGGGTGGAGTGCGCGCCCTCGCCCGCCACGTTGAAGGCCAGGTTCTTCACGGCATCCAGCGACTCGCCGGACAGGACCTGCCGGAGGTCGAGCTCGAGGTCCACCACGATCGTGGCCACGCCGCCGTTGGGCGCGATCTCCACCGGCTGGTCCACGTGGCCGCGGGTGACCTCCCGGTTGTCCACCAGCAGGATCCAGGCCATCCCGGCCATCGCCGCAACCTCGGGATTGGGATTGCGCCCTTCCACGTTGAGCGAGAAGGCCAGGGGGATCGTGCCGCCCCGCAGGGCGGCCGCGAGCCGGATCGCGTCGAGCGCATTGAGGTCGCGGACGGCGTGCCTGCCCTGGATCGGCACCCCGGCCAGGCGCGTGTTGCCGATGGACTCGAGGCGGAACTGGCACTTCGTGAACGTCGCCAGCGCCTGCACCTGCCCGAGCAGGCCGCACCCCGACAGGGCCGCGGCCAGCGCCGCGCCGGCGGCCGCCCGCCGCATCACTCCCGCCACGCGCTGGCCGAGGCGTCCACCAGCGGGTGCGAGCCGTCCGGCATCCGGTCCGCGTTGATGTCCCAGTAGAAGATGCCGCCGTAGCCCGCGGCTTTCGCCCACCGGACCTTGCGGACGAGCGAGTCCGCGTCGTCGTACCCGAACACGGCGGAATGGTCCGGCGCCAGCAGCCAGGGCCCGCCGGTCTCGCCGTCCACCGTGCGGGTCCACCCCTGCGCGAGCAGCTTCACCGCATCCCGGTAGTCCAGCTCCGAGACCTTCGACTTCGCGTCCGCCTTCGTCTTCATGTACGGCTCCGGCACGTCGAAGCCCCTTCCATAGTTGGGCAGCCCGAGGTTGAGGTGCGCCTTCGGGATCCCCCGGCCGGCCCAGTACGCCATCGCGTCCATCACGCTCCCCCCCTCCGGGTCACGGGACGACTTCGTGAGCGGCGCGTTGTGGCCGGCGGTCTCGCCCCATTCGCCCGCGAAGTCGTACGTCATCACGTTGACGAAATCGTAGGTCTTCACCAGCACGTCGGTCGGATACCACTTGCCGGACCAGTCCCCGGCGGGCAGCGCCGCGGTCAGCAGGAGGGGGCGATGGAGCCGCTTCCCGAGCCGGTCCAGGGCCGCCCGCAGCTCATGGTTGAGCTTCCCGTAGTTCTCCCGGTCCACGGCGGACTCCGGGAACTCCCAGTCGTTGTCCAGCCCGTCGTACCCGTAGTCCTCGATCAGCTTCATGGCGCCCGCCACGAACCGCTTGCGCCGGTCCGCCGACCGGGTCATCGGGTTGTACCGGCCGCCGCTCTCGGATCCGCCGAAGGAGAGGAGCACCTGCACCCCCGCCGCGTGGGCCATGCCCGTCAGCGTGCGGCTCGGCACCGTTCCCTCGCCGTGCGGGGTCCCGTCGGCCTCGACGGGCAGGAAGGCGTGGCAGAGGTGGGAGTACTTCGTGTACTCGATCTTTTCCGGCGGGAATTCGTCGCCGACCCAGGACGGGTAGTACCCCACCACCCGCGGCCCCTCCGCCCAGCCGGCGGCCGCCACCAGCACCGCTCCCGCCACGATCCAGCGCTTCATGGGTCCCCCTGTGCCGTCCGGTCCCGCCCCGCGCCTAGAGCCGCGACAGGTGCAGGGCCCGGAGCTTCGGCGCCTTCAACCATACTACGGCCACGACCAGGAGCGTCATGCACCCGCCGAAGACGACGGACACCGTCGTGCCCATCGCTTTCGCCGCGACCCCGGACTCGAACGCGCCGATCTCGTTGGACGACCCGATGAACATCGAGTTGACCGCCGAGACCCGGCCCCGCAGGGCGTGCGGCGTCGCCAACTGGAGGATGGTGTGCCGGATCACCATGCTGACGGCGTCGAACATGCCGGCCAGGACGAGCAGGACGAGCGAGAGCGGGAACGACCGCGAGAGCCCGAAACCGATCATGCACACCCCGAAGCCGGCCACCGCCTCGAGCAGCCGCCGGGCGGAAAACCGCGTGATCGGGACGCGGATCAGGAAGCCGCCCATCAGGAAGGACCCGGCCGGGATCGCGGCCCGCAGCAGCCCCAGCCCCACCGGGCCGTTGTGGAAGAGGTCCCGGGAGAACACCGGAAAGAGCGCGACGGCCCCGCCGAACAGGACCGCGAACATGTCGAGCGACAGGGCGGCCAGGATCACCTGGTTCCCGAACACGAACCGGGCGCCGGAGAGGAAGCTGGTGGTCACCGGCTCCGCCGCACGCGCGGCCGGGCGCGGGGGCCGGCCGGTCCGGATCCGCAGGGATGCCGCAAGGGCGCCGAGGACCAGGGCCAGGACCAGCGCGAAGGTGTTGCGCGGCCCGGCCAGCGCGTACAGGAAGCCCCCGAGCATCGGCCCGGCGAGCGATGCCACGTGGAAGAGCGAGGCATTCCACGCCGTGGCCTGCCCGTACCGGGCCCGCGGGACGATCAGCGGCAGGATCTTGAACTGGGACGGCGCGATGAACGCCCGGGCGACCCCGGTCAGCATCGCCGCCCCGAAAATCGTCAGGAGCCTCGCCGGGTCCGGCCCGCTGAACCAGGAGGAGGCCGCCCAGGTGACCAGGGCGGCGGACGCCGCGGAGCAGGCCAGGGCCCGGCGATAGATCGCCAGCGGGGTTCCGTGGTCCACGATCCACCCGGACGGCAGCGCCAGCCCGAGCGCAGGGACCGCCTCGGCCAGCCCGATCAGCCCGAGGTAGAGCGGATCGTGGGTGAGCTCGTAGACCAGCCAGCCGATCGAGACCGCCTGGATCTGGACGCCGAACGTGAGGAGGAAGCGGGACAGGCTCAGCGAGAGCAGGTGCGGGCTGTCGAGGATCCACCCCAGCCCCGCCGGAGACGGCGGCGGCCCCGCCCGGCGGCCCGCCGGCGGCGTCACGCCCCCGCCGTCAGGCGGGCCATCTCCATGCAGGTCATCCAGCGCACCGTGCCGCCGAACACCGCCGCCACGCGGCCGGCCACCTCATCGAGGACGGCCAGCCCGGTCTCGTGCCCGTTTGAGAACAGCGTCTGCCAGTGGCAGACCAGCACCGGCCAGCCGCCGGCGTCCACGACGCGGCGGACCAGCCCGGCCTTCCCGTCCGCGGTGAGGAACCGGTCGGCCAGCCCCGCGACGTCCGCCGGCGTCGGCGCGCCGATTGTCCAGATCGTGTCCCACAGCAGGT
The DNA here is from genome assembly GCA_964400385.1 of uncultured bacterium. Classification (GTDB taxonomy): domain Bacteria; phylum Oederibacteriota; class CAKKQC01; order CAKKQC01; family CAKKQC01; genus CAYNUZ01. Next base: position 24,759 of record CAYNUZ010000004.1, read on the forward strand.
CGTCCCCGACCGCCGGGATCGCCACCAGCGTCGCGTCCCCCGTATGCGCGACCCACGGCTTCGTCATGGGGTCTTCCTTGACGTGGAGGAAGTACCAGGAGAACGTCCGGCCGAAGACCCGGCGCTGGGCGGCCACGATCGCTGCCACGTATTCCGGCTCCACCTGTTCGGCGAACATCCACGGCGAGGTCACGCCCGTGGCGTCAATGCCCGCGTGCTTGAGCAGCGTCAGCGCGTGGGCGATGTACGGGGTGAGCGTCGCCCGGGTCTGGTGCTGGGACCAGTCGTGCTCGGTCTCCGCAAGGACCTTCCCCGTCCCGAGATCCAGCGCCCAGGAGTGGTTGATCATCTCCGGCCCGAAGTCGAAGTACGGTGGCAGCCGCCGCTTCACCGTCTCCATCCACGCCCGCGTCAGCGCGGGGTCGTACCCGGTGATGGACGTCGCCACGTCCCCGCGCATCATCGGGGCCGGCACGATCGAGAACTTCCCCTTGATGCCCCGCCGCTCCACCACGTCGCAGAACCGGTCGAGAAAGGCATTGGGGATCGTCTCCACCAGGTCCACCCCGCCGGCCGCCATCGCCGTGGACTTGTGGATGTCCCGCATGTGGTGGCGGTAGAGGTGGAGCAGCGGCGTGGGGTCGTCGATCAGGAGCGCGAGCGGGATGGGCATCTAGGCCCCGGTCCGCACCCGCTCGACCGCCTCAAGGATCGCGGCGGCGATGTAGGCGTTCTGCCGGTCGGTCATGAGGGGATGGAGCGCCGGGCAGAACAGCCGTGCCCCGAGCTGCTCGGAGAGGGGCAGCCGCTGGCCGCGCGTGTGCGCCCGGATGTACGGGCTCACGGTGTACGTGGGCGGGTTGGTGATCGCGCTGTTCACCTTGTACCGGTCGCGCAGCAGTGTCACCACGGCGTCGCGCTTCCGACCGGCCCACGCCGCCGGCACCAGCAGCGTGTAGAGGTAATACGTGTGCCGGTACCCCTTCGGCTCGTCCGGCAGGGTGAGCTCCGGCACCCCGGCCAGCAGCGCCGACCGGCGGCGGGCCAGCCGGACCCGGCGGGCGATCATGGCATCCAGCCGCTTGAGCTGCACCAGCCCGACCGCCGCCTGCACCTTGGTGAGCTTGTAGCTCGATCCCCATTCCCGGTCGCCACCCCACTGGCGGATGCGCTCCAGCCGCTCCGCCACCCCGCGGTCGTCGGTGGTGATCATGCCGCCCTCGCCCAGCGTGGTCATCAGCTTCATCGTGTGGAAGCTGAAGACCGTCATCCACCCCTTCTTCCCGATCTTCGCGCCCTGCCCCCCGCCGCCCCCGGCGCGGGCGGCGTCGCCGATCACCCGGATGGGCTCGCGCCGGCCGCGGGAATGCCGGCGGGCGATGGCGATCAGCTCGTCCATGGGCGCGCACAGCCCGTTCATGTGGACCGGCAGGATCGCGCGGGTCCGCCGCGTGATCCGCCGCTCCACGTCGGCGGGGTCGCAGTTGAGCGTCCGGGGGTCCACCTCGCAGAACACCAGCGTCCCGCCGGCCCCCAGGATGGCCAGGTGCGACGCCTTGAAGTTGACCGCCGGACAGATGACCTCGTCGCCGGGCCGGAGGTCGAGGCACCGCATCGCCATGTCGAGCCCCACGCTGGCGGTGACCACCGAGACCGCGTACCGCGTGCCCACATACCGGGCGAAGGCCGCCTCGAAGTCGCGGATCTCCTTCACGATGAACCCGAACCCGGTGTTCCACCCCATCGAGTCCCGCATGGCTTTCACGGCCGCGCGGATCTCGTCGTTCCGGTACCACCCGCCCAGGTACGGCTCGCCCTGCGGCAGCCCGGCCCGGCGCCCGCGGGCCAGGATGCGCCGGCGGCGCGCGGCGTCCATCACGGCCGTGGTTCCTGCATGGGAGCCATGATACCCGAGCGTCATCGCCGGATCGGGAGCGCTCCTGCTAGGCTCAATCCATGCCGGAGCCCGCCTGGATCCCCGATTTGTGCCTCCTGCTGGCCGCCGCGATCTGGGCCGTCGCCAGCGGCGCGTACAAGAAGGCGTCCGCCGGGGCCGGCGTGCTGGAGGTCAACCTGTACCGGTGCGTCATCGCGGTCGGCATGGGCGCGGTCTCGGTGGCCGTCGTCGGCAGCATGGGACAACTGGCGACGGCCCCGCCCCGCGTGCTCGGCTGGATGCTGGTCTCGGGCGTCCTGGCCCGGCTCGTCGGTGACTCGCTCTTCTTCCTCAGCGCCGGCAGGATCGGGCTCGCCCGCGCCATGCCGATTGCCGCGATCTATCCCGTCTGGTCGGTCCTGATCGCCCGGGCCGGCGGCGAGCCCGCGCGGGCCCGGGACCTCCTGGCGATGGGGGCCACGCTCGTCGGCGTCGTGCTCGTGATCCGGTCGGGGACGGGACGCCTCCCGGGGTCGCGCCGCCGGGACGTGCGCCGGGCGGGCCGGGGTTACGCGCTCGCCGTCGGGTGTTCCATCGCCTGGGCGCTCGGGTTGCTGGCCACGAAGTGGGGCGCGGGTGACCTCGACCCCTTCCTGATCAATACCATCCGGATGGCCGCGGGCGGCGCGGCCCTGGTGCTGGTCCTCGCCCTGCGGCGCCGGCCCCTCTTCCCGCGGCTGCCCGGGGGCCGGCTCCCGGTGACCGGGGCCGCGCTGCTTGAGAGCTGGCTGGGGTCCGCGGCCTACGTCTACGGGGTGGCCCACACCTCCACGGCGGTGGGCGCCACGCTTTCTTCGCTCGCGCCGGTGTTCACCATTCCGGTCGCCGCCTGGTACCTGCAGGAGCGGATGTCGCCGCAGCTCGTGACCGGCATCCTGCTGGCCACCGCCGGGGTCATCGGCCTGATGGCCTGATTCGGGCCGGGGTCAGGCCTCCGACTGGTAGACCCCCGCGTCGTGGAGCCAGCCGCCGGACGAGGGTCTTGCGGTGTCCCACTCCAGGACCTGGCCGGCCTGCCGGATCCGGGCCAGGAGTTTCGGGACATCAATGCCCTGGATCGGTTTCTTCTCGGCCAGCGCCGCGCACGCGGCCAGCCCCGCCGACTCGCCCAGGACCATGAACACCGGCTCCATCCGGATCGAGCCGTGCGCGATGTGGCTGGCGGAGACGCAGACGTTCACGAGCAGGTTCTCGCACTCGTCCGGCCGGGGGGTGATGGCCCGGTAGCTGATCGGGTACGGGCTGAGCCCCACCTGCACGTCCCCCTCGTTGTGCGCGGCCCCGTCCCGCACGACCCGCTGGCAGTTGTGCGAGTCCATGGTGTACGCCCCCATCCCGATCGGGTCGTCCACCACCCGTTTTCGCTGGCAGTCGTCCTGCGTGACCACGTACGCCCCGATCATCCGGCGGCCCTCCCGGACGTACAGCTGGAACGGCCAGCCGCCGTCGTCCGGGAACTCGTCCCGGCACAGCCCCCAGGTCCGGGCCTCCGTGCGCACGCGCTGCGGCACGCGGTCGTCCGTCGCGATGAAGTGGAAGAACCCGCGGGTATAGGCCACGTGGTCGGCCCAGATCCGGTCCCGCGCCGCGTACTCGGCGTCCGGGTACGCCCAGCTCGCGCCGATGTGGTCGGTCGAAAACCCGCCGCGGTTGTTGAAGTCGGTCTTGCCGTTGGGCATCGTCACGATCAGGAAAAAGTCGGAAAAGACCGGTTGCCGTCCGGCCTTCACCAGCGCCGCACAGTACCGCCCCGCCAGCTCGTACCGGCCGGGGTCGTAGCCGGCCGGGGGGGCGATCGGCACCATCAGCTTCGGGTCGCGCGTCAGGCACAGCCGGAAGTTGTAGGCCTGCGGCTTGCGGTCCCCGTCCCCCGGGTTCCCCATCGGGTGCGCGCTGATCCCCGGGAGCAGCCCGCTGGCCGGCTCCCCCGGCGTGACGTACGGGTCCACGGGCACCTCGAACTGGTGCGAGGGCGTCTCGTCGCGGATGCCGTTCAGCGACTCGCCGTACTGGGCCGCGGCCTCGCGCCCGATGGCGTACCGCACCCCGGCGCGCGCCATCACGTCGCCCTCGTAGCTGGCGTCGATGAAGAGGTCCGCCTCGACCACCCCGCCGTCGTCGAGCACGAGGGAGGCGATCCGGGCGCCGCGCTTGTCCGCGCGGGCGATCCGGCGGCCCGGGAGGATCTTCACCCCGGCCTCGCGCGCCAGGTCGTTGAACACGCCCTCGGCCACGTGGGGCTCGAAGGTGAACCGCTCGGCATCGCCGTAGGCCCTGCCGATGCGGCGGTAGACCTCGCGGGCGAGGCCGCCGATGACGTGGATATTGCCGGCATCCGTGGCCCCCAGCCCGCTGGCGCTGAGGCCGCCGAGCCGGCGGCGGGGATTGACGAGGACCACCGACCGGCCTTCCCGGGCGGCCGCGACCGCGGCGATCGTGCCGCCCGCCGCCTCGCCGTAGACGCAGATCTCGGTTTTCACGACGCGGGCTACCGCAAGCGCCGCCGAAGGCGGCGGAGAGGATCAATGACGTTCATACCTCTGCGGCGACGCGGCCTCGCGTCATTCGACGACGTCCCCCACGATCGGTTCGATGAGGACGCCCTTCTTCTTGAGGAATTTCAGGCCCCGGTCGAGGTCCTTCGGGGCGCCCTTGATCTCCATCACGATCTCCCCGACCGTCGCCGTGACCCTGGCCCGCCGGATGTTCGGGACCAGGTGGTGCTTGAGCGCCATCTGGAACGTGATCGGCTCCTTGATCAGGCGGGACGGGAAGACCAGCTTGACCCAGACCTTGGCCACGGGCTAGGCGTCTCCGGTCCCGCGCTTTCGCGTGTGGCCTCCGGCCACACGCTCAAACCGCGCGGGACGTCCGGGCTCGCCGCAGAAGGTGGCGAGCCCTCCCGCAATGGCCGGAATGATCGAGACGTCGTCGCCGTCCTTGAGCACCGTGGCCTCGCCCTTCTGGAAGCGCACGTCCTCCTCGTTCACGTAGATGTTCACGAACCGCCGGATCTTCCCGGTTTCGTCGCAGATCCGGTCCTTGAAGCCGGGGTACTTCTTCTCGAGGTGGTCGATGACGTCCTTGAGCGTGGCGCCCTCGGACTGGACCTCGGCCTCGTTGTTCGTGAGCTTCTGCAGCGGTGTCGGAATCCTCACTTTGACCGCCATGTTCCCCCCCTGGCCGTGCCGGCCTGCTGACCGCCTCTAGTATGCCTCATTTGAGCCGCGGACCGACCTTTTCTTCGAACGAGGCCAGGGTCGGCTTGATCTGGATCGGCTTGCCGATGGACTCCAGCAGCGGCTCGATCGTCTTGAGCCCGTTGCCCGTGATACAGATCACCATGGACTCGTCGCGCGGGATCGCCCCCCGCTCCACAAGCTTCTTCGCCACCGCCATCGTCACCCCGCCGGCGGTCTCGGTGAAGACGCCTTCCGTCTCCGCGAGCAGCTTGATGCCCTCGACGATCTCCTCGTCGGAGGCCTCGTCCATCGTGCCCCCGGTCTCCTTGACCGTCTCCAGCACGAACACCCCGTCCGCCGGATTGCCCATGGCCAGCGACTTGGCGATCGTCACCGGGCGGACCGGCTTGATGATGTCCAGCCCGGCCTTGAACGCCTGGTAGACGGGGGCGGCCCCGCCCGGCTGCGCGCCGTGCACCTTCGTATGCGGCTTCTCGATCAGGCCCATCGCGCTGAACTCCTTGAAGGCCTTCCAGATCTTGCACAGCAGCGACCCGGAGGCCACCGGCACAACGACGTGCTGCGGCGTGGTCCAGCCGAGCTGTTCGGCGATCTCGAACCCGATGGTCTTGGAGCCCTCGGCGTAGTACGGCCGGATGTTGATGTTGACGAAGGCCCACTTGTGCTTCGCCGCGATCTCCGAGCAGAGGCGGTTGACCTCGTCGTAGATGCCCTCCACGGCCACCAGTGTCGGCCGGTAGATCAGGGAGGCCACGATCTTCCCACGCTCGAGATCCGCCGGGATGAAGATGAACCGCTTGAGCCCCGCCGCCGCGCCGTGCGCCGACACCGCGTTGCCCAGGTTGCCCGTGGAGGCGCAGGAGACCGTGTCGAACCCGAACTCCTTGGCCTTGGTGACCGCCACCGACACCACGCGGTCCTTGAAGGAGAACGTGGGATGGCTCACGGAGTCGTCCTTGACCCAGACCTCGCGCATGCCGAGCGCCTTGGCCAGGTTCTTCGCCCGGATGAGCGGGGTGAATCCCGAGTGGAACCCGGCCTGCGGCTCGCCGTCGATGGGCAGCAGGTCCCGGTACCGCCACAGGGACTTGGGGCCCTGCGCGATGGAGTCGCGGGAGATCGTCCGCTTGATGCCGTCGTAGTCGTACACGACCTCGAGCGGCCCGAAGCAGAACTCGCAGACGTAGATCGTGGTCTTGGGATACTCGCGCCCGCAGACGCGGCACCGGAGCCCTTTCACGTACGACATGGTCCCTACTGTACCATCCTGTTTCGGATCGGTCAGTCCGTCAGGCGCACGACGACCGGCGTGAAGCGCTTCGCGGCCTCGTCGAGGGTCCAGCACGTCCACTCCGCCGCCTTGCCGCCGCGGATGGCGACGATCAGGTACACGAGATCGGGCCACGCCCGGTCCAGGTCGGTCTGCGACGGGCGCGCCGGATGGTCCGGATGCGAGTGGTAGACGCCCAGCACCATCTCGCCGCGCGCCCGCGCCGCCTTCTCCGCCGCCATCCAGCCGCGGGGGTCCAGCTCGTACCGGTCCGCGGCCCGCTCGGTGTTGAGGTTCGGAACCGCCGGCGCCTCCGTCACGGTGTCCTCCGCGCCCCGGCGGCCGAGCAGCAGCCCGCACGCCTCGTGGGGGTAATGCCCCTCGAGGTACGCGAAGAGCTCAGCGACGCGGCTTCGTGACAAACAGATCATCGCCCTGCTCCCACAGGTGCGTCGTCAGGTACCGCTCGCCCGAGTCCGGGAACACGATCACGATCACGCCCTTCGCCAGCCCCGCCGCCACGCGCAGCGCGCCCTTGAGCGCCGCGCCCGCCGAGTAGCCGACGAAGAAGCCCATCCGGGCCAGCAGCCGGGTCATCTCGTAGGCATCCTCGGTCTTCACCAGGATCCGCTCGTCCGCGAACCCCTGGTCCCAGATGCCCGGCTGGATGGAGGTCGGCATGTGCTTGATGCCCTCGATCCCGTGCAGCGCCTCCTCGGGCTGGACCTCCACGACCCGGACCTTCCGGTTGAACGCCTTGAGCCGGCGGCCGGTCCCCATCAGGGTCCCGGACGTGCCCACGCAGGCCACGAAATGCGTGACCCGGCCCGCCGTCTGCCGCCAGATCTCCCGGCCCGTGGTCCGGAAATGGGCCTGCCAGTTCGCGGGATTGTTGTACTGGTCGCCGTAGAAGTACCGGCCCGGATCGGCGGCCACCAGCTCGCGGACCACCCGGATGGCGCCGTCGGACCCCTCGAACTCGGACGAGAACCGGATCGTGGCCCCGTAGGCCTGCACGATCCGCTTCCGCTCGGCGCTCACGTTCTTCGGGATCACCAGCTCCACGCGGTAGCCCCGCGCCGCGCCGATCATCGCGTAGGCGATCCCGGTGTTGCCGGAGGTGGCGTCCACCAGGATGCGGTCCTTCGTGAGCCGGCCCGTCCGCTCCCCCTCATCGATGATGGCCAGGGCGGCGCGGTCCTTGACCGACCCGCCGGGGTTCAGGTACTCCAGCTTGGCCCAGATCTCCACGTGGCGGAAATGGGCGTGCTCCAGCCGGATGAGCGGGGTGTTCCCGATCAGGTCCGTCAGGGTCCGGGACTTCGCGGCGGCGCGCGGCATGGGACACCTAGGATATCGCGCTCCCGGCCCGGCGGGCAGGCCCCGGGCGGGGGGGCGGGGCAATAACGTCCCGGCGGCCCCGTTTCATTGGATGATAGAGGCCCGTGGATGATGACGGCACGCTCCTCCGCCGGTACCTGGACGGCGATGCCACCGCCTTCGACGAGCTCATGCGGCGCCATGCCCCCGCGCTGTTCGGGTTCCTCCTCCTGCGGGTCCGCGACCGGCAGCTGGCCGAGGACCTGCTCCAGGACGTCTTCGTGCGGATGCTGGGCGCGGTGCGCCGGTACCGGCACCGGGACCGGCTCCGCGCGTGGCTCTTCCGGATCGCGCGCAACCTGGTGATCGACCACGAGCGCCGCCGGGCCGGGTTGAAGACGGTGCCGGCGGACGCCGAGATGTACCCGGGCTCGCCCGGCAGCCCGACGCTGGCGGAGGTCCTGCCGGGGCCGGAGTGGATGCGGCCCGACCGGCTGGCCGAATCGCGGGACGAGGCGCAGGCGGCGCGCGAGGCGCTGGCCACGCTCGCCCCGGCGCAGCAGGAGGTGTTCCTGCTGCGGCAGGCGGGAATCTCCTTCCGGGAGATCGCCGAGATGCAGGGCTGCCCGATCAACACGGCGCTGGGCCGGATGCACGATGCGGTGACCGCCCTGCGGCGGCATCTCGCCCGGCGGGAAGGAGGCGGAGGATGAACGAACGCGGGTCGGCGTGCGGCGGGTTCCAGCGGCAGGGATTGCTGCGGGCCGACGGGTCGCTCGGCTGGTTCGCGGAACGCGCGCTGGACCGCCACCTGGCGGGCTGTGCCGATTGCCGCGCCTTCCTCGCCGACGCCGGCGCTCTCACCCGGCTGATGGAGGGGACGCTCGAGGTCGCGCCGCCGGCCGGCCTCGCGG
>CAYNUZ010000005.1:0-32505 GCA_964400385.1 uncultured bacterium
TCTGGCTGGCCGCGGCCGCGCTGGGTTTGCTGGCCGCCGCGGCCGGCGTGGCGCGGCGGGACCGCGGGCCGGTGGCCAATCCGGCGGACCACTGGGAGCTGCTCTACCGCTCCGACAGCCCGTACGGGGAGGTCAAGGTGGTCCAGTACGCCGGGACCCGGCGGGTCCTGCTGCTGGACGGCACGATGCAGACGGGGCTGGACACCGCCACCCGCACGCCGCTCTTCTACTACGCCGCGGCGGCCGAGTCGCTCGTCCGGGCGGCCAACCCGCCCGGCCGGAGGGCCCTGCTCATCGGGTTCGGCGGCGGGGTGCTGGCCGACCGGCTGGCGGCGATCGGGTATGCGGTCGAGTCGGTCGAGATTGATCCGGTGGTGGAGGACGCGGCCCGGCGGTTCTTCATCCGGGGCCGGGAGCTCCCGGTCCGGCGGGCGGACGGCCGGACCTTCCTGGCGGGCGTCGCCCCGGGATCGTACGACCTGGTGGTGCTCGACGCGTACGCCGGCGATACCCCGCCCGCCCACCTGTTTACCGTGGAGGCGTACCGGCTGGTGCGCCGCGCGCTCGCGCCCGGGGGCGTGGGGCTGGCCAACGTGATCGCGATCGCGGACGGCCCGGTCTCCCGCGCGGTGGGCCGGACGCTCGGCGCGGTCTTCCCGTGGGTCGCGGGGTGGGCGGTGGACCCCGGCACGCGCGGGACCAACCTGCTCTACCTCTTCGGCGACCGGCTGCACGCGATCACGCGGCTGCCGCCGACCCCGGCGCACGCCTCGATCACCGCGTACCTGCGCGACTTCGTCCACCGCCGGATCGAGGTCGCGGACGCCGCCGCGCTGGTGTTCACCGACGACTACAATCCCGTCGAATCCATGAACCTGCGGGCCCGCGAGCACATGCGGGAGGGCCTCCGGCAGCTCCTCCCGTCATGGCTGCTCCTCGAGTGACGCTGTATGATGGCCGGATGACGCTGATCGGCGCGTTGCTCTGGGCGGGTTTGGCGGCGGCGGGAAACGCCGCGGCGCCGAAGCCCGCCGCCCCGCTCGACCCCTCCGAGCCGGTGGTCGCCATCGCCGCGGAGCCGCTCGCCGAGCCCGCCTTCCGGGCGTTCGGACAGATCGTGACGATCCCCGAGGGCACGCCCCCCACGCTGGAGACCGGCGTCGTCCGGTTCTGGGGCGGGCTGGCCAAGACCCGGATCCACGAGGAGATCGAGTTCGGCCTCATGACCGTCCGCAACCATGAGCACGAGATCGCGGAGATGGACCGGCACGCCAAGACCCCCGCCTTCCTCGTGAGCCTCGCCGGGGACTTCTACCTGGCGGTGGCGCCCGTCTCCCCGGCGGGGTCCACGCACCCGGTCGCGGCGAACGTCAAGGTCTTCCTCGTGAAGCAGGGCCAGGGCGTCCTGCTGCGCCAGGGCGTCTGGCACGCGCTGCCGTTTCCCGTCAAGGACGAGGCCCAGGTGCTGGTCGCCTTCCGCGACGGCACGATGAAGCGGGATGCCCGCTCGGTCGCATTCAAGAAACAGGAGGTCGTGAAATTCTGATGAACAAGATCGCGGTCATCGGCGCAGGCAGCGTGTACACCCCGGAGCTCGTGACGGAGTTCTTCAAGGACGGCGGGCGGCTGGTGCCGTTCGACCACATGACGATGATGGACATTGACCCGCACCGGCTGAAGGTGGTCGGCGGGCTGGCCCAGCGGATGGCCCGGCGGCAGGGCGTGAAGGCGACGATCGAGCTGACGACCTCCCTGGCCCACGCGGTCAAGGGATCCAAGTTCGTCATCACCCAGGTGCGGGTGGGCGGCAACCGGGCGCGGTACCTCGACGAGACGATCCCCATGCGGTACGGCGCGATCGGGCAGGAGACGACCGGCGCGGGGGGGCTGTTCAAGGCGCTGCGGACGATCCCCGTGCTGGTGAACGTCGCGAAGGCCGTGAAGCGCGACGCGCCGGGCGCGTGGATCCTCAACTTCGCGAATCCGAGCGGGATCGTGACCGAGGGCGTGCTGAAGGCCGTGCCGGGGGTCAAGATGCTCGGCATCTGCTCGGCGCAGGTGGGCCGCGAGTGGTGGGTGAGCGGGGCGCTGGGCATCAAGGACCGCAGCCGGATCAGGCTGCGCAGCGCAGGCCTCAACCACCTCGCCTGGATCTACCGGGTCGAAGTGGACGGGAAGGACGCCACCGACCGGCTGTTCAACCTGCCGGACAAGCGGCTGAAGATGCTCGGCTGGCCGGTGGACCTCATGCGGTCCATCCGCATGGTCCCCATCAGCTACCTCTGGTACTACTACGAGCCGGCGAAGATGCTGGCCCACGCCCGGCACGGCCAGACGCGGGCGCAGAAGGTGATCAGGATCGAGAAGATCCTCCTCAAGCGCTACGCCGACCCGACGCTGGACGTGCCGCCGGACGAGCTGAAGCTGCGCGGCGGGTCGGGGTACTCCATCACGATGACCACGGTGATGAACGCGCTCACCGGCCGCAAGCCGTGCACGATCCCGATGAACGTCCAGAACCGGGGCGCGATCGCCGGGTTCGCGCGGGACCAGGTCGTCGAGATCAACAGCCGGATCGAGCCGCGCGGCGTGACGCCGATCCCGATCCCGCTGCGCGACCTGCCGCCGCACCTGCTGGGGCTGACGCACCAGGTCAAGGCGTACGAGACGCTGACCGTCGAGGCGGCGCTGACCGGCAACTACAAGACGGCCCTGGCCGCGATGATCTCGAACCCGCTGGTGCCGAGCGTCACCGCAGGCACAAAGATCCTCGACGCGATGCTCAAGGCCCACAAGAAATACCTCCCGCAGTTCCGGTGACGTCCTGTTCCGGCTCCCTCTCCCGCCGCGGGAGAGGGCGGGGGTGAGGGCCTTCCGTGGCTGAATTTATCCTGGGCGTGGATGGCGGCGCGTCCAAGACCCATATGGCGCTGGCCGACCGGGCGGGGAAGCTCCGGGCCTTCGTCGCCGGCCCGGGCACCAATCACGAGGGACGGGGGATGCGGCCCATCTACCGCATCTTCCGGGAGATGCTCGGCCGCGCCTGCCGCGCCGCCCGGTGCGCGCCGCGGGATATCCGGGCGGGGTGCTTCGGGTTGTGCGGCGGGGACATTCCCGAGGACTTCGTCCACCTCCAGAGCAAGGCGGTCCGGCCGTTGCGGCTGGGCGGGCCGTCGCTGGTCACCAACGACGCGTTCATCGCCCTCTTCAACGACCGGTACCGCGACACCGGGGTCGCGGTCACCTCGGGCTCCTGGACCAAGTGGCTGGGGATGCACCGGGGCCGGATGTTCATGCACGACGGCTGGGGGCACCTGGGGATCCGGGAGCGGGCGCTGCTCGACATCGGGCGGATCGCGGAGGGATACCGGCCGCCGACCCCGTTCACGGAGGCCCTGCGCCGCTTCCTCAAGCTGCGCTCGTACGGCGAGTACATCCGGCTCAAGTACTACGGCGAGGGCCGCCGCGCGTACGTGCCGCTCCTGACGGCGGCGCAGGGGGAGCAGCAGCGCCGGATCCCCGAGTTCCTGCGCGCGCAGGCGGGGCGCGGCTCCCGCGAGGCGCTGGCGATCCTGGACCGGTACGCGGCCGACCTGGTGGAGGGAACGCTGGCGGTGATCCGGCAGCTCGGGCTGGGCCGGGTGGCGCACGACGTCGTGCTGTCCGGCTCGGTGCTGGCGTGCAACCCCGCGCTCCAGCGCGCATACCGCCGCCGCCTTGCGCCCGTGGCGCCCCGCGCCCGCGTGGTCACCGCCTCCGCCCGCCCGATCCGCGGCGCGCTGATGTACGCCGCCCACCGCGCCGGCTGGTCGCTGCCCGCCAGGGCGCTGCTCGAGCCAGTCCTGACCTACTGACGTCCCGGCGCGGTGGTCAGCACGTACGTCAAGTGGTACGCTTGAGGCAGACCCGATGACGACCCTGACGGCCAGCAAGGCCCGCTCCAACCTGTACAAGCTCCTGGACCGGGTGGGGACGGCGCATGAACCCATCCAGATCACGGGGCGGCGGCATTCCGGCGTCCTGGTGTCCGAGGAAGACTGGCGCTCGATCCAGGAGACGCTGTATCTCCTCTCGATGCCCGGCATGCGGGAATCCCTGCTGAAGGGGAAGAAGACGCCGCTCTCCCGCTGCCGGGCGAAACTCACCTGGTGAAGTGGACGTTGGCCTTCACGGGCCAGGCCGACAAGGACGCGCACAAGCTCAAATCCGCCGGGCTCAAGCCGAAGGCGCAGGCCCTGCTCGACCTCCTCCGCGAGGACCCGTTCCGGTACCCGCCGCCGTACGAGAAGTTGCGGGGCGACCTGGCGGGCCTGTATTCGCGGCGGATCAATATCCAGCACCGCCTGGTCTACGAAGTCCATCGTTCCCGGCGCGTGGTCAAGATCCTGCGGATGTGGACCCACTACGCGTGAAATTCCGGGGGGCGTCCTTTCGCGAGCAGGGGATCCTGGTCGTGCTGGCCCTCCAGGTCCTCCTGCTCTGGGCCGTGGCGCCGCGGATCGACGGGCACTCCACCTTCCTCAACCGGGACAACCTGATGCAGGTGGCCCGGGCGTTCTCGTTCATCGGGATCGCGGCCATCGGGGCCACGATGGTGATCGTCGCGGGCGGCATTGACCTGTCGGTGGGGTCGCTCATCGGGCTGACCGACGTCGTGGTGGCGCTCGGGCTGGCGGCCGGGTGGGGGATCGCGGCGGCGGCGGGGGCGGGACTGGCGGTGGCGGCGGCGTGCGGGCTGGCGAACGGCGCGCTGGTCGCGTACACCGGCCTGCCGCCGTTCATCGCCACCCTGGGCATGCTCTCGATCGCGCGGGGCGCGGCGTACTTCATCTCGGGCGGCCGGATCATCTCCGGGCTCCCCGACGCGTTCACGGCGTTCGGGCAGGGATTCTGCGGCGGGTGGGTGCCGTGGCCGGTGGTGGTGATGCTGGCCGCCACGGCGGCGGCGGGCATCCTGATGCGGCGGGCCGCGTGGGGCCGGCGGGTGCACGCGCTGGGCGGCGGCGAGGAAGCCACCCGGCTCTCGGGCATCAATGTCCGGGCCCTGAAGCTCTCCATCTACGGGGTGGCCGGGCTCCTGGCCGGGCTCGCCGGCGTGATGTACGTCTCCCGGTTCGGGTACGGGTCATCCACGGCGGGGATCGGGTATGAATTGCAGGTGATCTCCGCCGTCGTGATCGGCGGCACCAGCCTGGCGGGCGGCGAGGGCTCGGTCCCCGGCAGCGTGCTGGGGGCGGCGGTGATGGGGCTCTTGAACAACGGGCTCACGCTCCTCAACGTGCCCGAAGAGTACAATCAGTTCGTCGTCGGCCTGGTCATCATCCTGGCGGTGCTGGTGGACCGCTGGCGGCACAGGGAGGGAACACGATGAAGCGGATCGCGATGGCGGTGGCGGGGCTGGGATGGCTGGCGGGCGCGGCGGGCGCGAAGGACCTGACCTTCGCGATCGTGCCCAAGCTGCTGGACAACCCCGTCTTCAACTACGCCCGGACGGGCGCGGAGAAGCAGGCCAAGGCCCTGGGGCACATCACCATCCTGTGGCGCGCCCCGCAGGAAGCGGACGCCGCCAAGCAGGTCGAGATCCTCGAGGGGCTGATCGCGCTCCACGTGGACGGCATCTCGGTCTCGTGCAACGAGCCCGAGGCGCTGCGGCCGGCCATCGACAAGGCCATCGCCGCGGGGATCCCCGTCATCACCTTCGACTCCGACTCCCCGAAGTCGAAGCGGCTCACGTACTACGGCATCAACGACTTCACGAACGGGCAGCTCCTGGGCCGCGAGCTGGCCAAGGAGATGGGCGGGAAAGGCGACGTGGCCATGCTGACCGGCACCCGCGGGGCGTTCAACCTCGAGGAGCGGATGCGCGGGGTCAAGATGGCGCTGGCGAAGTTCTCACGCATCCGGATCGTCCAGACCGTGGCGTGCGACGACGACATCGCCAAGTCGGTGAGCCTGATCGAGTCCACGCAGCGGGCGCGCCCGGAGCTGCGCGGCTGGGCCCTGGTCGGCGGCTGGCCGCTGTTCGCCAAGGGCGCGCTGGGCGCGGTGGACTCCAAAAAGACCAGCGTCGTGTCCTGGGACGCCCTGCCGCCGGAGTGGGGCTATCTCGAGTCGGGCCAGGTCAAGCTCCTGCTGGCGCAGCGGGTCTTCCACTGGGGGTCCGAGAGCGTGAACCTGCTGCTGGCCGCGACGAAGGGGAAGAAGCTCGCCCGCAACACCTACGCGGAGGTGGACCTCGTGACGCCGGGCAACCTGCCGAAGTACAAGGCGATGTGGGCCAACTGGGAGAATCCCGCCACGCCGATCGCCGCGGACCCCCTGCTCAAGCCTTAGGAGAGAGTCCCCGGGCCCTCAGGGGGCGGGGAGGTCCCGGACCCGCACCCAGTCCACCACCATCTGTTGCGGAAAGACGGTGGTGGCATCCGGCGCGCCGGGCCAGTCGCCGCCGACGGCCACGTTCAGCAGGATGAAGAACGGCCGGGTGAAGACCCAGGCGGCGCCGTGCAAGTCCTTCGGCGTCAGGGTCTGGTAGCACGCCTCGTCCACGAACCACCGGATCGCCGCGGGAGACCGGGTCCATTCGATGGCGAAGACATGGAAATCGTCGGCGAAACTGCCGCCCGCCGTGAGCGTCCACGAGGTGCCGATCCCCTTGTCGCCCGAATAGCCGGGGCCGTGCATCGTCCCGTACAGCTTGCCGGGTTCATGCCCGAGCACCTCCAGGATGTCCACCTCCCCGCACCCGGGCCAGTCGGCCTGCTCGATGTTGTCGCCCATGATCCAGAAGGCCGGCCAGATGCCCCGGCCCCGCGGCAGCTTGATCCGGGCCGCGAACCTCCCGTACGCGTGGGCGAACTTGCCCTTGGTGATGAGCCGGGCGGAGGTGTACGCACGCCCCTGGAATGATTCCCGACGCGCCTCGATCACGAGGTGGCCCTGCCCGTCCAGCCACGCGTTCTCCCGCCGGCCGGTGTAGAACTCCAGCTCCTCGTTGCCCCACCCGTGGCCCCCGACCTCGGCGGTCCACACCGCCGGGTCCGGCGGCGCCCCCGCCGGCCCGTTGAATTCGTCCGACCAGGATGTCGTCCCCGGAGCCGCCCCGGCGTGCGCCACGAGGAGCAGGATCAGACCGGCGAGCAGGGGCCAGCGCATGGGTCCATGATAGCGGCCCCCCGGAGGCGGGAATGACACCCGGAATTTACACGCCCGTCACGTGACTGTGCCGGAACCGCCAGACGGCGGGGGTAGGCTCGGTCCGGATGGCGAAGGTCCTGGTCGTGGAGGATGAACCGGATCTCGCGCGGCTCCTGGAATCCCAGTTGCGGCGGGAGGGGTATGCGGTCGCGGCCGCCGGGACCGGCCCGGGGGCGCTCGAGGCGTTCGCCCGCGACCGCCCCGACCTCGTCCTGCTGGACCTGATGCTGCCCGGGATGGACGGGTTCGAGGTCCTCAAGCGCCTGCGGCTGGAGTCACGCGTCCCGGTCATCATCCTGACGGCACGGGGCGGGGAAGTGGACCGGGTGCTGGGACTCGAGCTGGGGGCGGACGACTATGTCACCAAGCCGTTCAGCGTCCGGGAAGTCCTGGCGCGGGTGCGCGTCCGCCTGCGCGGACACCCGGCCCCGAAACCCCCGGAGGTGGTCACGGCGGGCGGCGTCGAGGTGGACCACCTCCGCCACGAGGTGCGCGCCCAGGGGCGCGTAGTCGTCCTGACCAGCAAGGAATTCACGCTCCTCGGCCGCCTCGTGGCGGAGCCGGGCCGCGCCTTCACCCGCGAGGAGCTCCTCCACCAGGTCTGGGGCTATGCCCGGGCCGCCGAGCTGGATACCCGCACGGTGGACCAGCACGTGGCCCGCCTGCGGCGGAAACTCGGCCGGGCCGGCGAGCGGCTCCAGACCGTGAAGGGCCACGGATACCGGCTGGCCGACGGATGAACCCGGCCGCGTCACCATCCCGTCACCCGGAGTTTGCGGTCCCACGATGGCCAGGCGGCGGTCTCCCCGCGTACCGTACACCCCGATGAGACACGCACACGACGACAGGGACATGCACCGCAACACACGGCGCGCGGGACGCGCCCAGGGAGGACCGACGATGGGCAGGAGGGATCGCAAGGCATGGGGAGCCACGCTCGCGGTGGCCTGGCTGGCGGCGGCCGGGACGGCCGTGGCGGCGCCGGATGTGCCGGAGGTCAAGCAGTCGGCGCAGGTGGACACGATGACGATCGGAGGGGATCTGCGCGTGCGCGAGGAATACTTCGACTTCCGGGACGCGCCCTCCGCGACGAGCTTCTACGCGCCGGCCGCGTTCAAGAAGGACCGCGCCCGCGAGCGGTTCCGGCTGCGCGTCAAGGCCGAGTACAAGCTCAAGGACGACGTCACGGCCGTGGCGGCCTTCGCCTCCGGGACCGGGGAGGCGGTGTCCACCAACCAGACCTTCGGCGGGCTCGGGCAGCAGAAGGCGATCTGGATTGACCTCGCCTACGCGATGTGGACTCCCGGGTTCCTGGGTGACGACGGGTCCCTCAAGCTCCAGGCCGGGCGGATGGTCAACCCGGTCTGGCGCCTCTACACCTCGGACGTCGTATGGGACAACGACTTCAACCCGGAAGGGTTTTCGCAGTCGGCGAGCTACCTGTTCGGGGGGGCCGTGAACGTCTTCGCCAACGCCATGCAGATGGCGGTGAACGAGTCGGCCAACACCGAGCGCGATCCGTGGGAGCTGACGGAGCAGATCGGATTGGAGGTGCCATTGCCGCTGGACATGCGGTTGATGGCCGCCGTGGCCAAGCACACATGGCATGACGAGGGCAGCGTGGCCACGTTCGGCTCGAACCCGGTCCAGCTCGGGAACGTGCGGACGTCCGCGAATTCCTGGGCCGCCGCGGGCATCCTGCGCAACGAGTACGACGTCAACGAGGTCACCGGCCAGTTGTCCGCGTGGATCCCGGTGCCCGTCGTGGAAGTCAACCTGCCGCTGCTCGTGCAGGGGACCCTCATCACGAACCCGGCCGCGCGCAGCCCGCAGTTCTCCGGGTCCATCACGGGCGGGTGGGTGAAGGACGACGGGAAGACCTTCATCGCGAAGTCGCAGGAAGGGTACCAGATCGGCGCCCAGCTCGGGAAGGCGAGCGCCCCCAACTCGTGGGAGGTCGCGTACTACTACAAGCGCGTGACGTGGGATGCCACCGTCGCGGACGTGGCAGACTCCGATTTCGGCGAGGGCGGGCTGAACCGCAAGGGGAACATCGCCTGGATCTCGTACACCCCGAACGGATTCGTGGTCGCCACGCTGAAGGTCTTCAATGTCGCGCTGCTCGACAAGCGGTACGTGCGGACGTCCCTGACGTCGGCGCCGGCCGCGGACCGCGGCAAGGTGAATGTGCCGGACACGATCAACCGCATCCAGGCGGACCTGAAGGTGAAATTCTGATGGCCTCAACCACCCGGGGCAAGGAGCATACGATGAACCAGAGGATCCAACGATTCACGCTCGCGGCAGGGGTGGCCCTGCTCGTGGCGGGCGCCGCCCCGGCGGTCAACCTGACCGGCGCGGGCGCGACCTTCCCGTATCCGATCTACTCGAAGTGGTTCGACGATTTCCACACGGCGCATCCGGACGTGGAGATCAACTACCAGTCCATCGGCTCGGGCGGCGGGATCAAGCAGATCACCGCGCGCACCGTGGACTTCGGCGCCACCGACGGGCCGATGACCAACAAGATGCTCTTCGCGGTGGACGGCAAGATCCTGCATCTCCCCACCGTGATGGGGGCCGTGGTCCCCGTCTTCAACCTGGCCGGCGTGACAGACCTGGTGCTGTCCGGGGACGTGCTGGCGGACATCTTCCTGGGAAAGATCAAGAAGTGGAGCGATGCCCGGATCAAGGACCTCAACCCCGGCGTGAACCTGCCGGACGCCCCGATCACGGTGGTCCACCGGTCGGACGGCTCCGGCACGACGTTCTGCTTCGTGGACTACCTGTCCAAGGTGAGCGGGGCGTGGAAGGACAAGGTGGGGAAGGGCACCTCCGTGAACTGGCCCCTGGGATTAGGCGGCAAGGGTAACGAGGGCGTGGCGGGGCTGGTCAAGCAGACGCCGAACGCGATCGGGTACGTGGAGCTCATCTACGCGTCCTCGAACAACCTCGGGTTCGCCGCGATGAAGAACCGGTCCGGCAAGGTCGTGAAGGCGGGCCTCGACGCGGTCTCGGCCGCGGCGAACGGCGTGACGATCCCGGCAGACTTCCGGGTCTCGATCACAGACTCCCCGAATGAGGCGGCCTACCCGATCTCGACCTTCACCTGGCTGCTGGTGTACCAGAACATGGGTGGCGAGAAGGGCAAGGTGATGAAGGACTTCCTCCGGTGGATGGTCAAGGACGGGCAGGGCGCGGCGCCCGCGCTCGGCTACGCCCCGCTGCCGGACCACGTCAAGGAGATGGTCACCAAAGCGATCGAGACCCTCGGATGACGATCTCCGCCGCCGGGACGTGGGAGCGATGCAGGTACAACGTCTCCTGACCTCCCCCGTCGGTGAGGCTGGCGGCGGCCAACGGGTGAGTCGCCCCGGCGCCGCCGTCCCGGCCGGCCGATGAGGCCGGATGGGGCCGGCCCCGGCGCGCGCAAGCGCGCCGGGGACCGCGTCTTCATGGCGACCCTGCTCGCCGCAGGCCTGACGGTGATCGGGCTGGCGTGCGCCATGGCCGGGATCCTGGTGGCGCATTCCCGGCTGGCATGGAGCACGTTCGGGCCCCGGTTCCTGTGGACGAGCACCTGGGACCCGGTCCAGGAGGTGTTCGGGGCGTGGCCGTTCATCTACGGCACGCTGGTCTCCTCGGCCCTGGCCCTCGCGATCGCGGCGCCGCTCGGGCTCGGCGCGGCGATCTTCCTGGCCGAGGTCGCGCCGCGGCGGCTGTCCAGCGCGCTCAGTTTCGGCATCGAACTGCTGGCCGCGGTCCCCACCGTGGTGCTCGGCCTGATCGGGGTCTTCGTCCTCGTGCCGGCGGTGCGGGCCGTCGAGCCGTCCCTGGTCCGGGGCTTCGGCTGGCTTCCGCTGTTCCGGGGGGCGCCCTACGGCGTGGGGATGCTCACGGCCGGCATCCTGCTCGCCTTCATCATCCTGCCGTACATCACCAGCATCTCGCGCGAGGTGATCCTGACCGTGCCGGTGTCGCTGCGCGAGGCGGCGCTCGGCCTGGGCGCGACGCACTGGGAAACGGTCCGGCTGGTCGTACTCCCCGGCGCCTGGTCCGGCATCGTGGGCGCCGTCTTCCTGGCGCTCGGCCGGGCGCTGGGGGAGACGATGGCCGTGACCATGGTGATCGGGAACACGCCGCAGGTCTCGTCGTCCCTGCTGGATCCCGGGTACACGATGGCCGCGGTCCTGGCCAACGAGTTCACCGAGGCGACCTCGGACCTGTACCTGCACGCCCTGGTGGCCGTCGCGCTGACGCTGTTCGGGATCACCATCGTCGTCAACGGGCTGGCGCGCCTGATGATCCATCGCATGCGGGCCCGGTGGACCGGGGCATGACGGCCGCCGCGATCTTTGCACGGCGCAAGCGGGTGGACCGGTGGATGTTCGTCCTGACCGGGGCCTGCACGGCGGTGGCGCTCGCGGTACTCGGCTTCATCCTCCTGTACATTACCGTCCGGGGCGCCGCCAGCGTCAGCCCGGCCTTCCTGACCCGCCTGCCGCGGCCCGTGGGGGAAGCGGGCGGGGGCATCGCCAACGCGGTCCTGGGCTCCTTCCTGCTCGTGGGGACGGCCGCGTTGCTGGGGGTCCCCGTCGGCGTCCTTGGCGGAATCTACCTGGCGGAGGCGGGGGACGGGGCCGTGGGCTTCGCCATCCGGTACAGCGCGGATGTCCTCAACGGGGTGCCGTCCATCGTGATGGGCGTGTTCGCCTACGCCCTGGTCGTGCTGCCGCTCCGGCACTTCAGCGCGCTCGCGGGAAGCGTGGCGCTGGCGGTCATCATGGTCCCGCTGGTGCTGCGCACCACCGAGGAGTTTGTGCGGCTCGTCCCCGCGAGCATCCGGGAGGCCGGCCTGGCGCTGGGACTGCCGACGTGGAAGGTGATCCTGCGCATCGTCCTGCCGACCGCCTCGCGCGGCATCGGGACGGGCGTGGTGCTCGCCATCTCCCGGATTGCCGGGGAAACCGGGCCGCTGATCTTCACCGCCTTCGGCAGCCGGTACTGGGGCCACGGGATGCTGGCGCCGATGGCCGCGCTCCCGCTCACGATCTTCACGTACGCGATCGCACCCTACGAGGACTGGCACCGGCAGGCGTGGGCGGCCGCGTTCATCCTGATGCTCGTGGTCCTGGGCGGCAACCTGGCCGCCCGCCGGCTCATGCGCGCGGGGAGTGGGGCATGACCGCGGAGGCGGTGGCGGCCACGCCCTCCACCGCCGGGCGCCTGCGGCCCGCCCTCGAAATCGAGCGGCTCTCGGCCGGGTACGGGGCGGGCGACGTGGTGCGGGACGTGTCGCTGTCGTTCTACGACCGGCAGGTGACCGCCATCATCGGGCCGTCCGGGTGCGGCAAGTCCACCCTGATCCGGTGCCTGAACCGCATGCATGAGATCCACCCGGCCGCGACCTCCCGTGGCCGGATCCTCCTGGAGGGGGAGGACATCACCGCGACCGACCCGGTGCTCCTGCGCCAGCGCGTCGGGATGGTCTTCCAGCGGCCCAACCCCTTCCCCACCATGTCCATCTGGGACAACGTGGCCGCGGGGCTCGTGTTGAACGGGGTGCGCGACCGCGGGGTTATCGCCGCCGCGGTCGAACAGAGCCTGCGCCAGGCGGCGCTGTGGGACGAGGTCCGGGAGAAACTGGCATCGCCGGGCGTGAGCCTCTCCGGTGGCCAGCAGCAGCGTCTGTGCATCGCCCGCGCCCTGGCGGTCCGCCCGCGGGTCCTCCTGCTCGACGAGCCGTGTTCGGCGCTCGACCCGATCGCGACGGCGCGGATCGAGGAGCTGATCCTCGAACTCCGGAAGGATCTCACCATCGTGATCGTGACGCACAACATGCAGCAGGCTGCCCGGGTCTCGGGATACACCGGGTTCATGCTCCTGGGCGAGCTGGTGGAGTTCGGGACGACCGACGGGATCTTCATCAACCCGCGGGATCCCCGGACCCAGGACTACGTGACCGGGAGGTTCGGGTGACCCGCCGGTTTGACGAGCTGGAGGAGGAGCTGCGCGGCCGGGTGCTGCACATGGGCGCCCTGGCGGAGCAGATGATCCGCACCGCGCTCCTGGGCCTGCTGGACCGCAGCCCGTCGGCCGCCGCGCACGTGGCCGCCATGGAGGAGCAGGTGAACGCGCTGCATCTCGAGGTGGACGACCGGTGCCTCAAGCTGATCGCGCTGCACCAGCCGACGGCCACGGACCTGCGGCTGATCCTCGCGGCGTCCCGGATCAACTCGGACCTGGAGCGCATCGGGGACCAGGCGGTCAACATCTCCCAGAGCACCCGGATCATGCTCCAGCGGGACCCGGACCTCCACGAGCTGCACGACATCCCGCGGATGGCGGAGCTGGCCGGCGCCATGCTCCGGGATGCGCTGGAGGCGTTCGCGCGGCGGGACGTGGAGCTGGCGCGGTTCGTGCTGAACCGGGACGATGAGGAGGACCACCTCAAGGGCCATGTCTTCCGGGAGCTGGTCCACCTCATGCTCGGGGACCCCGCCCGCATCCAGAACGGGCTCGGGCTGATCCTGATCGCCCGGAACCTGGAACGGATCGCGGACCACGCCACCAACGTGGCCGAGGACGTGATCTTCATGGTCCAGGGACGGGATATCCGGCACCACGCGGGCGGCGCGACGGCCTGACCCCCGACCCCCGGCGGGGTAGTGTCCTAATTTGAGTACAGCCTGCTATATGATCGGTTGTGGCTAGATGGGGCTGGTTCTGGATGTTCTGCAAGGCTTTGACCGCCATCACGGGCCGCAAGACTTTCCGCTTCTTTGACAACAAACCCCACAAGCGTAGAAAGAGCACCCCAAAGCCCCGCGCTGCCTTACGCAAGTAGCTCCTGAAGCTGTAGCGGCCTCGCCCTCAGCCCCGCCTTCATCGCCGGGGTCATCTTGACGGACGGATGCACCCGAACGAAGTTGTAGTAGGCGAAGTAAATCGCCATAGCAGCCTTCAAGTTGTCCAGCGTCTTGCTAAAGCCGTTCGTCAGTCGCGTCAGCCTCCGCAGGCACATACGCATGGACAGGTTGTGGCGCTCGACCAGCGACGTGCTGATCTTGGCCTCATCCGGTTCGCCACAGATGATCTTGGTGGATACCCCTGTGACCGGTGGTGGGGAGTACCTCCGCTGGCCTTCTGCATCGTCGCCGTAGTGCTTAATTAGCTGGGCGAAGTGAACGGCCATGCCGAACGTGGCCGGGATAGCCGAAGCGTAGGGGCTAAAGCCGTCCGTCGTGATCTGTAGACTGTGATCCTGCGCGATCCGGCGGCAAAGCTCTTTCACGAAGCTCATCGTCGTTACCTGATCCCGCTTGCCAATCTCGAAGTAGGGGACCAGCTTGGTTTCGGGGTCCAGGGCAACGTAGGTGTACTGGTCGCCCTTGTCCCCTTCCCGGCGCTCGGCCGGGGTCACCTGAGCCTCTTTCTTGTAGACGAAGGCCCAAATCTCATCCAACTGTAGGGTCTTGGGGCGTAGCTGGCGCATGTTCGTATGGAGTAGGTGCTGGCAGTTCGCTGCCGTCCGCTGCATCAGCCGCATGATCGTATCCCGGTGAAACCCGGTCATGCGCTCGACGGACCGGATGCTGTTGCCCTCAATCAGAGCCTTTAGAATCGCAAGCTTTTTGTCGTCTTTTAGGACGTTCACGGAATCCCCCTTTTCTAAAAGAAGGGGGTCAGCTATAATCAAGGCGGTGGGACTAGCACGGCCTGAAGGCTTACCCCTTCGGTTGTGTCCACTCCCTCGGGCGTTAGCGCGCTCGGGGGTCTGTTTTGTAAAAATGAAGACGATCTAGAGCGGGGAAGGCGAGCCAACCTTTGCGGGGCGTGGTCGCCTTCCCCCTTTGTTATTTCCCGCCGTCTAGTCGGCGGTCTCTACTTGTGGCATCAAGATCACCTCCATAGGGTTAAATATAGCGCAAGTCGGGGTTAAAGTCAATACCTTTATCCACCCGTTTATCCCAATACATCTTGACTTGGACGGGTTAGGTGTGGTAGTTTTGTTTCATGAAGGCGAACAAGGCTGAGGCTTCCGAGGCGTCTGCAGGGAGTAAAGGGCTGCGGGAGCGCAGCAGAAACTACCCTGCGATTACGCTTGAAGATGCAGTCCAGTCCCTAATGCAGTTCCATGCCAAGGCCGGAAGGAATGCCGTAAATCCCATCGTAGCTGTGAGTATGTGGGGATACAAGGCGATGAGCGGATCAGCGGCAACGAAGCTGGCCGCTATGACTGGACATTATCAGCTCTTGGCAAGGGATCAGAATGGCAGCATCAGGGTTTCCGAACTCGGACTAAAAATTGCGGTTCCTGTGAATCAGGCCGAACGGCCCCTGGCCCTCAAAGAAGCAGCGTTGCTCCCCAAGGTTTTCAAGGAGATTAAGGACGAGTATCATGGTCTTGCGGAGGAGACGCTTAAGGCGCAGCTTCAGCGTAGTAAGGGTTTTAGCGAGGATGGAGCAGAGAAGGCAGCGAGTATCTACTTTGCGAATTCTATCTTTGCGAAACTTGACGAGGCTGATCTTGAACAGGTAGAATCAGGACAGATGACGAGCGTAGTTTCAGCCGTTCAGGGTTTTGGTCAGCGAGTCCCGCCTTCGACGGGCGGTCTTCCCGCTGGGTCGGCAGCAAAGGTATACCCCTTTGCCATTTCAGATGAAGTAACTTTCGTGGTTCAGGTTGTCGCAGATCGCCGACCTACCCGTGACGAAATGGAAGAGTTTTCTAAGGCATTCGAGAGGTTCAGGGCGCGTTACAAAGACCCCGAGTAGGCGTACTATAGTTTCTGCAAAGCTTGACAAGGCTTGTTTACCAAGCTCTAATTCAAGCAGACGAAAGATGGGCCAGACCGCCGCCAGACCCGCGCCCGGGAGGAAGCAGCCGAAGGCTGCTAACGTGGCGAGTCTTTTTCTCTACTGGGCCAACAGGGAAGGCGATCCGGTCAGTCATCTGAAGCTGCAGAAGCTCCTTTATTACTCTCAGGCTTGGCATCTGGTCAATTTCGGTCGCACACTCTTCCCTGATCCGATTGAGGCGTGGGCCTATGGCCCCGTGGTGAGGTCGCTGTATGAGAAGTACAGCAAAGAGGTTCGATCCTCGATGCCGATCCTCTACCCGTTCACCAAGACCGACGGAACGAAGGAAGAGAAGCCTTTTTCCAAGCCGGAACTCCACTATCTGAAAGAGTTCTACAAAAGGTTCATCCGCATGTCGGCCCACGATCTGGTCAACATGAGCCACCGGGATGAGCCGTGGCAGGTCACCAAGAGAAATGAAGCCATTGATACCGAGCTTATGAGGAAGTTTTACACGTCCATGTATCGGAGGGCCGTAAAGAACAAGACTACGCTATGACCTTTCAGTTCGGCGGCATTGAGAAAAGCCCCGATCGAAACAAGTTTGCTGCTGGTTCCCCCCAGCACGACAGCCACACGGCCTGCTTTTCATTCAGATATTTCCTCGCCCACCACAAGGATCATGGATCAGCCTGTGTTAAGAAGAGTACCCAGTTCTCTAATTTCATTGTGCGCCTCAAGGAAATGGGGGCCAAGAAGTGGGGAGAAATGAAAAGAGATCGTGATGGAGGTGTGCGCCTAAAGCCGATTGAGCTGCACCAGGTCAAGCTTTTTAAGGAGTTGCCGGATGAAGCCAGGAAGGATGAGCCGGGATCTTCGGTTCCGTACGAGTTCGGCGTCGGTGGCAATTTCCGAGTGTTTGGCTTCTTCGGATTGAGAGAGGGCCTATTTGAAGTTGTATACCTTGATCCAGACCACAGGACATTCCCACACGGAGCGAAACACTAGTCCGCCCGCCCTCTTGTCCTGTAACACTTTTCAAATTAGGACACTACCCCCCGGCGGGATGTCACACAATCGTCACACAGCCGTCATCGGGGTGACATGGGGGATTGATACTCTGGCCGGGTGAAAAACCTCGCGGGGATGGTCCTGATTTCGCTGCTGGCGGCCCGGGCGGGCGCGGACCCCGCCCCGGCGGCGGTGTCGGCCACCCGGCTCGACCCGGCGCCCGCGCCGGCGGCGACGCTGGCGGCGCCCGTGCCGGCGGCCGCCACCGAGCCGGTGGTCGCCGCCGCCCCGGCCCCTGCCCCGGTCACGCCCACCCCTGTCGCACAGGTCGCGGTCCCGCTGGGGAAACCCGCGCCGCTTCCGATCGCGCTGAGCGGGCTGATCCAGCTCTGGGAAACGATGCCGCAGGCCCCGGGCGAGGTCGCCACGACGCGGTTCCGGCGCACCGAGTTCCAGGCGCGCGGCGAGGTGGGCGAGCACGTGTCGTGGCAGCTCAAGATGGATCCCGCGCAGGTCAAGGAGGACGACGCCAAGTCCGACAAGGCCGTCCGGACGGTGGTCCCCTCTGGCACCGGGTTCACCGCCACCACCGCGTCGCCGTACATCACCTCTGCGGGGCGCAAGTCCGTCCTGCAGGACGCGGTGCTCGCGTACGACGCGCCGTTCCCGGACGCCCCGTGGGTCAAGCGCGTGCAGGTCGGCCAGTTCAAGTTCCCGTTCGGCATGGAGGGGCTGATGGCCTCCAACGAGGTGGACACGACCGAGCGGTCCATGATGTCCACGATCCTCAAGTGGTCCGACCAGCGCGACCTGGGCGGGCAGGTCCAGCTCGGGGCCGGGTCGTTCAACCTCTGGGCCGGCGGATTCTCCGGCGAGGGGCAGAACGTCTCGGACGTGAACAACTACGAGAACATGAACTTCCGGGCGACGTGGCGGCCCACCGGCTGGATGGTGGTCGGCGGGGCGTGGCAGGGCGGCCGGACCGGCCGGAAGAAGGACCTCAACGACCACGCGGGGGCCGAGCTCTCGTGCAAGTTCCGCGGCGGCGCGGTGCCGATCAGCCTCAAGGGCGAGTTCGTCCACGGGGTCCGCGGCCCGCGGGGGAAGGCCGTGGCGTCCCGCACCGCGTACGGCACGCTCGGGATCGGGGTCTGGCCGGACGTGCTGGAGGTGGTGGGCAAGGAGGACTGGCTCGACCCCGGGGTGCTGGCCGCCGCCGACTGGCGCACCGAGACCTCCGCCGGGGTGAACTGGTTCATCCAGGGCCACCAGGCCGAGGTGCAGGTCAACTATGTCCGCGTGGACGAGCCGGCCACCGCGCTCGCGCGAAAGATTCCCAACGATTTCATCCGCGTCAACGCCGAAGTCGCATTCTGAACACTCCAAGGAGGACCTGAACCCATGAAGCGCCTGCTCCCGTTCGCGATCCTGGCCGGATTGCTCGCCGCCGCGTGCGGCAGCCGCCACTCGGAAAACACCGTCACCATCAAGGGGTCGGACACCATGGTGATCCTGGCCCAGCGGTGGGCCGAGGTGTATATGAAGGAACACCCGGGCATCGTCATCCAGGTGACCGGCGGCGGGTCCGGCACCGGCATCGCGGCCCTGATCAACGGGGGCACGGACATCTGCCAGGCCTCCCGGCCGATGAAGCCCGAGGAGTTCGAGTCGGTCAAGGCCAAGCGGCAGGCCGACGCGAAGGAGACCCCGGTGGCGCTCGACGGGATCGCGCTGTACGTCCACGAGACCAGCAAGGTGAAGGCGCTGACCCTCGACCAGCTCAAGCAGATCTACCAGAGCAAGCTGATCGACTGGAAGTCGGTGGGCGGCAAGGGCGAGATCGTGGCCTACGGCCGGGAGAACTCGTCCGGAACCTACGACTTCTTCAAGGAGCACGTCCTCAAGAAGGAGGACTTCTCGCCGCAGATCCAGTCGCTCCCCGGGACGGCCGCGGTGGTGAACGCCGTCTCCAAGGACCCCCAGGCCATCGGGTACGGCGGGATCGCGTACGCCAAGGGCGTGCGCGCGGTGAAGGTCAGCGCGGGCAAGGGGAAGGCCGCGATCGAGCCCACCCAGGCCAACGTCGTCTCGGGCAAGTACCCGATCAGCCGCAAGCTCTTCTTCTATACGGCCGGCGAGCCCACGGGCCATGCCGCGGAGTTCATCGCCTGGGCGCTGTCCGACGAGGGGCAGAAGATCTGCCAGGAGGTCGGGTATTTCCCGCTCCCCAAGGCCAAGCCCGCGGCGAAGAAGGCGGCCCGGCCGGCGAAGAAGGCGGCGGCGAAGAAAAAGAAAAAATAACGCGAAGCGCGTTGCTGCAGCGGAAAGTAGACCATGAATAGTCGTCGCCGCCTTCGGCGGCGCTTGCAGTAGCTCGAATGGCTGCGGGCCGCGGGGAACGCCTGGTCGAGGCGGGCATCCGCCTGAGCGCGGGGCTGGTCATCGCCAGCCTCGCGCTCATCTTCATCTTCGTGGGCAAGGAGGCGCTGCCCCTCCTGCTCCAGCCGGGCCGGTATCCCACGGCCTCGCTGTCGCGGCTCTTCCTGCCCCAGGCGGGGGAGTACCCGTTCTCCTGGCAGCCGGTCTCCGCGACGCCCCAGTACTCCCTGCTCCCGCTGGTGGTCGGCACACTCAAGGTCACCCTGGTGGCGCTGCTCGTCGCGCTGCCGGTGTCGCTGGCGGCCGCGGTGTTTTCCACCGAGTTCGCGCCGTTCTGGCTGCGCGAGCTGATCAAGCCCGTGATCGAGCTGCTGGCCGGGATCCCCTCGGTGGTGCTCGGGTTCTTCGCCCTGATGGTGCTGGCCACCTGGCTCCAGGACCTCTTCGGGTTCACCTACCGCCTGAACGCCGTGAGCGCGGGGATCGCCATGAGCCTGGCCGTCATCCCGGTGGTGTTCACGGTGGCCGAGGACGCGCTGACCTCGGTGCCGCAGGCCTTCCGCGACGGCAGCACGGCCCTGGGGGCGAATACCTGGCAGACGGCATGGCGGGTCGTGATCCCCGCGGCCTCGCCCGGCATGTTCGCCGCGTGCATCCTGGGGTTCGGCCGGGCGTTCGGCGAGACGATGATCGTGCTCATGGCCTCGGGCAACGCGCCGCTGCTCTCGCTCAATCCCGCGGTCTCGGTGCGGACCCTCTCCGCCACGGTGGCCGCGGAGCTGGCCGAGGTGGTGGTCGGCAGCGCCCACTACCGGGTGCTGTTCTTCATCGGGGCGCTGCTCTTCCTCCTGACCTTCCTCTCGAACTTCTTCGGCCACTGGGCGGTCGGCCGGCTGCGGCGGAGGCTGCAGGGTGGCTAGATTCCTCCGCTCCCTCGCGCGGTTCGGGTTCCCGGCGCTGGGCGCGCTGGCGGTGGCCGCGATCCTGGCGGTCCTGGTCGTGATCCTGGGGGACATCGTGGTCCACGGGTGGCGGACGGTGACCCCGGCCTTCCTCACCCGGGCGCCGGAGGACGGCATGATGGGCGGCGGGATCTTCCCGGCGATCTTCGGCACGATCGCGCTGGTCTTCCTCATGACGCTCGCGGTGATGCCGCTCGGGGTCGGGTGCGCGGTCTACCTCTCGGAATACGCGCCGAAGGATTCGCTCTGGGTCACCGTGGTCCGGCACGCGCTCGAGAACCTCGCGGGGGTGCCGGCCATCGTCTTCGGGCTCTTCGGGCTGGGGTTCTTCGTCCAGTTCCTGGGGCACGGGATCGACCGGGTCTTCCTGCACGGCCAGATGGTCTTCGGCCAGCCGGCGATCCTGTGGGCCGCGCTGACCCTGGCCATCCTGACCCTGCCGACGGTGGTCGTCACGACGGAGGAAGCCCTGCGCGCGGTGCCGCAGAACTACCGGGAGGTGGCCCGGTCGCTGGGCGCGACGCCCTGGCAGGTCGTCCGCCGCGTGGTCCTCCCGAACGCGACCAGCGGGATCCTGACCGGGACGATCCTGGCGATCAGCCGGGGCGGCGGCGAGGTGGCGCCCATCATGTTCACCGGGGCGGCGTACTTCCTCCCGTACCTGCCCACGCGGATCACGGACCAGTTCATGGTCCTGGGGTACCACGTGTACGTCATGGCCACCCAGTCGCCGGACGTCGAGCGCACCAAGCCGGTGCTCTACGGCACGGTGCTCGTCCTGCTCCTGCTCACCTTCGCGCTCAACCTCACGGCGATCGTGATCCGGTCCCGGATCCGCCGCCGCCTCCGGGGGGCGCGGTGACCGAAGCGCGAGCCACCTTCTTCGGCGAGCGCGGAGGCCCTGCGCGGTTCGAGGGCGCGACCAGGGGGAGCGCCCGAGAGCGCAGGGACGGACAGGCGCGGTCATGAATACCGTTGTCGTTGCCGATCCGGCGATCTCCATCCGGAACCTCACCGTCCGGTACGGCAGCCACGCCGTCGTGCGGGACGTCTCGCTCGACATCCCGCGCAACGGGATCCTGGGGATCATCGGGCCGGCGCAGAGCGGGAAGACGACGCTGCTGCGTACGCTCAACCGCCTCGACGCGAGCCTGCCGGGACTGGGGCTGGAGGGGGAGATCTGGTTCAACCGGGAGAACCTGCTGGCCCCGGCCACGGATCTCTCACTGCTGCGGCGGGCGGTGGGCATGGTCTTCGCCACCCCCGTCCCCCTGCCGGGCTCGATCTTCGACAACGTCGCGCTGGGGCTGTCCTTCCGGGGAGCCGCGGACCGGGCGGCCGTGGCGGCGAAGGTCGAGGAGAGCCTGGCCGCCGCGTTCCTGTGGGACGAGGTGAAGGACCGGCTGTCCGCGCCGGCCGCCACGCTCTCCGGCGGCCAGTCCCAGCGCCTGTGCCTGGCCCGCACGCTCGCGCTCGATCCGGAGGTGCTGCTGCTCGACGAGCCGTGCTCGGCGCTGGACCCCGTGTCCACCGCCAAGATCGAGGAGGCGCTGACCCGGCTGAAGGCGCGCCGGACGATCGTGCTGGTGACGAACATCGTGGCGCAGGCGGCGCGCACCTCCGACCGGACGGCGATGATGCTGATGGGGGAGCTGGTCGAGTGCGACGCCACCGCCCGGATCTTCACCAACCCGCGGGACCGGCGGACCGAGGACTACATCACCGGGAGATACGGCTGAACACCACGGCGGTCCACCCCAAGATCCTCACCGACAAGCTCTCGGTCTTCTACGGTGCCTTCCGGGCGGTGAAGGACGTGAACCTCGCGGTGGCGCCGCGGTCCATCACGGCCCTGATCGGCCCCAGCGGCTGCGGGAAGTCCACCCTGCTGCGGTGCTTCAACCGAATGAATGACGGCATCAAGGGGTTCCGGTCCACGGGCTCGATCCTGGTGGACGACCTGGACATCACCGGCGGGGGCCTGCCGCTGACCGACCTGCGCAAGCGGGTGGGGATGGTGTTCCAGCGGCCGAACCCGTTCCCGCTGTCGGTCTTCGAGAACGTGGCGTACGGCCCGCGCATCCACGGGCTGGGCGGGAACGCGGCCGCGCGCGTCGAGGCGGCGCTGGCGGCCACGGGATTGTGGGACGAGCTGAAGGACCGGCTCGCCGCGCCGGCGCTCTCGCTGTCGGCCGAGCAGCAGCAGCGGCTGTGCATCTCGCGCCTGCTCGCGGTCGAGCCGGATGTGCTGCTCATGGACGAGCCGTGCTCGGCGCTGGATCCGCAGGCCACCCAGCGGATCGAGGCCCTGATGCGGCAGCTCAAGGAGTCGTACACGATCGTGATCGTCACCCACAACATGCAGCAGGCGTCCCGGGTCTCGGACCACACGGGATTCATGCTGCTGGGCGAGCTGGCGGAGTTCGGGGAGACCGCCCAGATCTTCCTGAACCCCCGCGACCCGCGCACCCAGGACTACGTCACCGGGAGGTACGGATAAGATGCGAAGCGCCCCGCCGATGAATCCGCGCGCTATACTGAAAATGATGAGGCCGTCGTGATGGTCACCCACTCCCAGGAGGAGATCGAGCTGCTCAAGCAGCGGCTCCTCTACATGGCGGGGCTGGTCGAGGAGATGGTGGTCAAGAGCACCCAGGCGCTCAATGAGCGCAAGGCGGCGCTGTTCCAGGAGGTGTTCGACCGCGAGTCGCAGGTCAACACCCTCCAGCTCGAGGTGGACGACCGGGCCCTCAAGCTGCTGGCGCTCCAGCACCCCCTCGCGCGGGACCTGCGTTTCGTGGTCTCCGCGATGAAGGCGTCCACGGACCTCGAGCGCATGGGCGACCAGGCGGTCAACATCGCCCAGAACACGAAGATCATCTTCGCGGCCGGGCCGGCGCCCGACGTCGAGGCGCTGGAGGAGATCCCCAAGATGTCCGCCGCGGTCTGCTGGATGGTGCGCGAGGGGCTGAACGCCTTCGTCAACCAGAGCGTGCCGCTGGCCAACCAGGTGCTGGACCGGGACAACGAGGTGGACGCGCTCAAGAACCACGTGCTGGAGCGGGCGCTGACCGTCATGCGGTCACAGTCCACCGAGGTCCAGAGCGCGCTGGCCACGATCCTGATCTCCCGCAACCTCGAGCGGATCGGGGACCACGCCACCAACATCGCCGAGGAGGCCATTTACGTGGAGCTGGGCCAGGATATCCGCCACCACGCGAAGGAAGGCAAGTAGCCGGAACGGAAACGGCCCGCCTTTCGGCGGGCCGTGCCAACAGCCGCGGTAAGACTGTTAAAGCCGGTGCGTCAGATATACCCGTGCGCGATCTCGTCCAGCGTGGTCGTGCCCGCCTTCTGCTTCACCATCTGCATGCGGTCGGTGAAATCCGGCCCCTCGTGCTGGTAGAAGACACCCAGGTAGAACTTGCCCGGGGTCTGCGCCATGTGCACCGCCTCGAGCTGGTCGCCCGGGTCGTGCGCCTCGGGGATCGGCACGGTGGCCTGCCGGAAGAACTCGTACGTCGGGTAGAACGTCACGCACGGCGAGAGCACGTGGATGAACGAGAACCCGCGGTGCTGGATGCCCCGCTTGATGAGGTCCAGGACCTGGGCCACCTTGCCGGAGTACCCGCGCGCCACGAAGGTGGCGCCGTAGGCCAGCGCCATCCGGACCGGGTTGATGCGGTCCTCGATGATCCCGTACGGCTGGTGCTCCTTGGTGTACTTGACCAGCGACGGCATGGTCGTGGGCGACGGCTGGCCCTTGGTCAGGCCGTAGATCTGGTTGTCGAGCATCACGTACGTCATGTCCACGTTGCGCCGGCAGGCGTGCGGGAAGTGGCCGCCGCCGATCGCCAGCCCGTCGCCGTCGCCGCCCACGGCCAGGACCGTGAGGTCGGGGTTGGCGATCTTCATGCCCGAGGCGGTCGGGAGGACCCGGCCGTGGATCCCGTGGAAGCCGTAGCCGTTGACGTAGGCGGGAAACCGGCCCGAGCAGCCGATGCCCGAGGCGATCACGACCTTCGCGGGGTCGAGCTTGAGCTCCGCCAGCGCCTGGTACGTCGCGGTCAGCACGGAGAAGTCCCCGCACCCCGGGCACCAGACGGGCTTGACGTTGCCCTGGTACTGCTTGAGTTCCTGCAGCGCGACTGGACTCATCGGTGGTCTCCTTTTCCCGTCAGTTCGCGGCGGCCCGGGCGGCGCCGGCGGGCGCGCCGCACAGTTCCCGGACCTTCGCGAGGATTTCGCTCGCCCGGAAGGGCAGCCCCTCGTACTTGTTCAACTGGACGATCGGCCGCAGGAACTTCGCCCGCAGCATCTGCGCGTACTGTCCCGTGTAATTGAGCTCCGGCAGCAGGAGCGTCTCGACGGATTCGACGAAGGCGCGCACCTCGTCGGGGATCGGGAAGAGCATCCGGACGTTCAACACCGCCACCGGCAGCCCCTCCGCCACGGCCTGGTCCAGGGCCTCGTGCACCGGCCCGCAGGTCGTGCCCCACGCGATCACGCCGACCCGGGCCTTGGGCGCCCCGAACCGGCGGGTGTACCCGGGCTCGCGGGCCGCGGCGGCGAGCTTCGTGAACCGCTTCTCGGTCATGGACTTGTGCGAGGCCGAGGTCATCAGCGGCGACCCGGTCTCGGAGTGCTCCAGCCCCGTGGCCGTGTACTGGCCGCCCGGCATGCCCGGCGCCGACATCGGGGAGATCCCGCTCTCGGTCTTGCGGTACCGCTTGTACGCCTTGAGGTCCTCCGGGCCCGGCACGAGCCGGTTGACCGGCTTGACCGCCGCGAAGTCCGGCTTCGGGACGGCCTGCGTGCAGGTCGAGAGGGAATAGTCCGAGAGCAGCAGCACCGGCATCTGGTACTTCTCCGCCAGGTTGAACGCGTCGCAGGCCGTGTAGAAGCACCCCTCGACGCTGCCGGCGGCGACCACGATGCGGGGCGCGTCGCCGTGCCCGCCGTACACCGCCACGTTGAGGTCCGACTGCTCGGTCTTGGTGGGCAGCCCCGTGGACGGCCCGCCGCGCATGACGTCCACCAGCACCAGCGGGGTCTCGGTCATGGTCGCGAGCCCGAGCGCCTCGTTCATCAGGGCCACGCCCGGACCGGAGGTCGCGGTCATCGCCTTCACCCCGGCGAAGGAGGCGCCGATCACCGCGGTGATCGCGGCGATCTCGTCCTCGGTCTGGATGGCGTATCCGCCGAACTTGGGGAGCCAGTGCTCCAGCTTCTCGAGGATCGTGCTGGCCGGCGTGATCGGGTAGCCCGCGTAGAACTTGAGCCCCGAGGCGATTGCGCCCATCGTGATCATGTCGTTGCCGGGCACGACGATGCGGTCGGCGCTGGTCTTCGGGGGCGGCGCCATCTTGAGGTCGATCGGCGGGGGATTGTCCCGCACGTAGTTGTACCCGAGCTGGAGCGCGTGCACGTTGCGGTCAATGACCGCCTGCCCCTTCTTGATCCACTTCTTGCGGGTCTTCACGAACTCCTCGCACAGGTCGTACGGGACGCCCAGCACGCTGGCCAGCGCGCCCATGCCCACGACGTTCTTGGACAGGGCGGACTTGACCTCCTGCACCGCCATGAACTCGAGCTGGATGGGATAGGGGACGAACCCCTCGCCCTGGGGCTGGAACCGCACGGGGTCGTAGATCAGCAGGCCGCCCGGCTTGAGCTGCTTCCCCAGGAGGGTGAACGCCTCCTCGTTGAAGCAGACCAGGGCGTCGAGGTCCTCGCCGCCGGAGTAGACCGGCTTGATGTCGGCGCGAACGAGGATGTTGCAGGCGCCGCCCTTGATCTCGGCCGGGATGACCTGGAGCGTGAAGATCTCGTACCCGGCGCGCGCGAGCGCCAGGGAAAGCATTTCGCCGCACGAGAGGACGCCCTCGCCGCCCTCGCCGCCGAACTTGATGACGCGGTCCGTATGTCGTTCCACCTGTGGTCTCACCTTTCCGGGCCGGCGGGCCCTGGCCCCCGCGCGCCGGACGTCCTTGCCCGGCTCCCGGTCAACTCGTCGTTTGGTCCCTCATTTTATCACTCCCCGCCGCCCGGCGGCCCGCCGGAACCCGTTGTCAGGCCGCCCCCTTGGCGGCCGGGCCGGGGGGCGCCTCCTCGAGGATGGCCTTGAGCCGCCGGTAGTCGGCGTGCCGGAACTGGCCCTCGAGGAAGGGCAGGTCGTCGTCGGCGTCCACGTCCTGCCAGCGCGGCAGCAGCAGGCACGTGCGGCCGAGCGCGGACAGGTTGTCGTAGGTCTGCCCGAGCTGCCCGCCGGTGCCCCACGGCACGTCCCGGAAGATCCGCACGTCGGGCTGCCGCACCCCGACGAGGTAGAACGCCCCGTTCCACGTGGGCCCCAGCACGCTGTCGTGGTCCGCCAGCTCGTCCACCGCCCGCTGGAGGTACGCCTGCGGCAGCGTGGGCGAGTCGGTGCCGAGCACGAGCTGGCGGGCGTACCCGAGCATCCGCAGCCGTTCGAGCGCGTGGTTGATCCGCTCACCCAGCGTCCGGCCCCGCTGCGGGATGAACCGGCCCTCGAACTTCCCGAACCGCGCCATCACCAGCGCCTCGACCTCGGCCTGCCGCTCCACGGGCGTCACGAAGATGAAGACGTCCGCGTTTCGCAGCCGCAGCGCCTTGGCCAGCACCAGCAGCGCGCACTCCCAGTAGAACCGGGCGGCGCGTCCGGCGCCGAGCGCGGCGGCCAGCCGGGACTTGACGTCGCCGGGCGTCGGATGCTTGAGGAAGAGGGCGAGCCCGGCGGGCGCCGCGGCATGACGGGGAGTCGGGGCGGGCGCCATGGTGGAATGAGATAATAGCAGGCCCGCGTGACGCCGCCCGGCCGGCGGAGCGGTCCGGCGAATTGGGCTAAAATAGCGGATGACGGCGGGGGGGCGAGGAGTGATCAACCGGATGCAATGGACAAGGCGGGCGTCTGTCGCGGCCGCCGCCCTCGCCCTGGCGGTGCTCCGGCCCCCGGGCGTTGCCGCCAACTGCGTGGCCCTCATCGACGACCTGCCCGGCGAGGCCACCGACAAGGTCTTCTTCCCGAACTGGCAGAAGGCCCAGGCCGCCGCCTTCTACCTCTGGGACAGCGCGCTCACGATCGGCGGCGCCTGCGGCGGCGTCCCGGCCTGCCCGGGGGGCGGGTGCGGCGGCGCGGCGCTCCAGCTCCGGGGGCTGACGATCGTCAATACCGGGACCGCGGTGGCCGGGACCGACATCACCGCGATGTACTGGCGGTCCGACGCCGACGCCGCGGGCGTCTACCACACGATGACGGCCGAGGGCCCCTCGATGTGGACCTGGGCGTGGAACGGGGTCGAGGCGAACCCGGACATGGTCCTCACCCCCAACCTGCGGATCTACACCGACATCGCCCCGTCCCCGACCGACGGCGCGTCGGTGCAGCTCAGCATCCCCGTGGACATCCCCTCGGGCACGGGCGGGCTCACGGACCTGGGGTGCTGCGACAACGGCGGCGCGGTGCATTCGGCCGTCAAGTTCCTGTACGCGGTCTACAAGGAGGCCGACAAGGTGACCGCCGCGCCGGGGGAGACGATCACCTACACCCTCTATTACGGCCGGCCCGGGGCGGGGAGCATCACCAACCTGGAGCTGATCGACACCCAGCCGCCGTACACCCACTACGTCGCGGGCAGCGCCTCGCCCGCGCCGGATCCCGGGTGGGACCCCGACATCGGCCCGCCGCCGCGGCTCAAGTGGACCTTCCCCGGGCCGCTGCCGGTCACCGGGGGCCCGACCGGCTCGGTGACCTTCCAGCTCACCGTGGACTGGGGGAACACCGAGTCGTTCGAGCCCGGGTCGGGGGACGTCGCCGCGCCCGAGGGGCAGAACCTCTGGAACCAGGCCACCGGGATCTTCCCGAACCTGGCCGCGGGCAACAAGGCGCACGCCAGCAACCAGACCCGGACGACGATCCACCGGTTCATGTACTGGATGGTCGCGGACCGGGACATCCTGTTCACCTGCTCGCCCATCGCGTGCGAGGAGGCGACCTACTCGCTCTTCGTCAAGAACGTGTCGCCGGACCGGACGTGGTGGAACGTGAACGTCTGGGACACCGTGCCGCCGGAGTTCGACGCCTGGCAGCCCGGGTACGGGTTCGACGACCCGTGCCTGGGGTGGACGATGACCCCCAGCGGGTGCGCGGCGGCCACGCCGGGCCGGGTCCTGGCCGGCGGCAACACGATCCTGACCTGGAAGCTCGACATGCCGCCCGGGTACACGATCGAGCTGCGGTGGAAGGGGTCGGTCCGGCCCAGCGCCACCGCGGGCGGCACGGCCATCAACCGGATCTCGATGCTGGAGCTGGGGTCCGCGGGGAAGTTCCAGGGAACCGGCCACTCGACCACGCCGGCCAACTTCACGCACCTGGCCACGATCATCCTGCGCACGACCTACGTGTCGTACACCTCGTACGACTACAACTCGTGCTTCAGCTCGGGCGGCCAGTGGTACTTCATCACGTTCTACCCGCTCCACCCGTCCGCGACCTGGTCGCTGTACTACCTCGCGGGCGGGTGCGGGCTCAACGCCTCGATCACCAACACCGCGCCGGCGCTGCCGTGCTCCGCGTGGCCCGGGCCGGGGTGCCCGGTCGGGATCGAGCGGGTCCCGCAGTACTACGGGGCGTCGTCGGGCATCACGGTGTGCGCCAACCCGGCGTACGACTACTACAAGCTGGTCGCCAATTCGCCGGTGCTCTGGGAGGCGATGCCGACCATTGCCGCGACCAACCAGGACTCCGTGTGGTACGTGCCCATGACCACGCGGAGTTTCCGGGGGTACATGGGGTACACGTGGCGGCGGTCGAACTCGGCCCAGACCGCCCAGACCCACGGGGACTACCTGGGGATCGTGAACACCGAGAACATCCCGACGACCGTCCACCTCTTCCAGTGGAACCCGGGGTCGCTCTCCTGGACCCACATGGACACGCGGGACCTGGACCCCAACAGCCAGTGGTCCACCGGGGGCACCAGCCCGGCGCTGGAGGGCCACTGGCGCCTGCTCTCGTCCGACGCGCAGGTCATCTGCTGGGAGGGGTACGCGTACAACGTGATGACCGACTACGACAACTTTACCACCATGGCGCCGGCCACCAACGGCAACCTCGTGGCGGGCAGCGGGGAGGAGTTCTACGCGTACACCGGCACCCGGGCCAACGGGTTCGTGATGACGAACGTCGGGACCGTGGCGGCCACCGTGAACCTCTGGCAGTACGTCTCGCTCGAGCCGCTGCTGACCACGGGCTTCGTGCCGCCCAACCTGGGCGGCGCCTCGGGGTACTGGACGCCCGTGGACAGTGCCACGATCCCGCCGGGCCGGGTCGGCGCCATCCCGACCCCCTACGTCAGCGGGGTCACGGGCGATCCGCACACGTACAGCACGAACGCGTGCGACGACACCACGACCAACTTCACCCAGATGTTCGAGCTGCTCAAGATCCGGGTCACCGGCGGCCCGATCCAGGTCCGGACCGGCCGCGGCGCGTCGTCCCGGTACGGCGGGTATGTCCTGCACGGCCTGGATTCCGGCGGCAACTCCGCGCAGTCGGTGAACTCGTTCTGGCACAGCCAGCACCTGGGCGACCCCACGTTCGACCTGGTGGCCTTCTGCCCCGCCTCCGGCATGGCCGTCCAGCTCGTGAGCGAGGACGGGTACAACGCCACCTACACGACCAACGGGCCGGACCAGCCGATCACGTTCTGCGCCATCACCGAAGCGGCGGGGTCGTGTGCCACGAACTACCGGGGGATCGTCCTGGCCCCGGCGGGCGGGCAGGTGATCGCGATGCAGAACGGGACCTACTTCACCGAACGCGCCTACACCGCGCCGTTCCTGGCGACCGGGACGCACTACACGATCATCGCGCCCCCGACCGTCTTCGTCGGCCAATCGTTCTGGATCACGGTGGTGGTCCTGGACACCTCGGGGGTCACGAAGACCAACTACACCGGCACGACGTCGTTCACCTCCACCGACCCCAGCGCCAAGATCCTGGGGGCGAACATGGACATCACGAACTACACGTGGGTGCTCGGGGACGCCGGGGTCAAGCTCTTCCTCAACGTCACCCTGACCCGGCTGGGGATGCAGACGATCGTCGCCTCGGACATCAACGACGGCTCGATCACGGGCCTGACCTCGGTGATGGTGGTGGGCGCGGACGTCAAGCTGTACAAGTTCCCGAAGCTCTCCGTCGCGGCCTCGGGGGACACGGTGCAGTTCCAGGTGTGCTGGAGCAACTACTCCTCGGCCTCGGCGTTCTCGTTCGTCATCACCGACGCGCTGCCGGTCGGCACGTCGTTCGTGCCGGAGGCCACGACCGCGCCGTTCGACTGCGGGAATACCGACGGGCAGCCGGTGACGGTGTCCTACTCCACCGCGACGTCCGTGACGCCGCCGCCGACGTTCACGACGGGGAACCCCGCCGCGGGCACGCGGTGGCTGCGGTGGACGGTGCCGATGGCCGGCATCGGCACAACCGGCTGCGGCTGCTTCCGGGTCAGTGTTAACTGACGCGTCCTTCCTTTCCCTCTCCCCGTCGGGGAGAGGGAGCTTTGAGGGTGAGGGTCAGTTCTCGTGCTTGATCCTTCGTGGATAATCGTGCGATGAGCACTCCCACCTGCACCGTCGGGCTCTTCAGCGTCGGGCTGGCGGCGTACTGGCCCCAGTTCCCCGGGCTCAAGGACCGGCTCGCGGGGTACGGCGCGTTCGCCGGCCGCAAGCTCGCGGCGGCGGGCGCGACGGTGGTGGACGCCGGGATGGTGGACAGCCCGCAGGCCGCCGCGGCCGCCGCGGACCGGTTCATCGCCGCGGGCGTGGACCTCGTCTGCTGCTACGTCACGACGTACTCCACCTCCAGCCAGGTCGTGCCTGCCGTCCAGCGGGTGGGCCGGCCGGTGCTGGTGCTGAACCTCCAGCCCACGGCGCAGCTCGCCTACGCGACGACGGGCACGGCCGAGTGGCTCGCCAACTGCCAGGCATGCTGCGTGCCGGAGATCGCGTGCGCGTTCGAACGGTGCGGCATCGCGTTCCAGTCGGTCACCGGGCTGCTGGGGCTCGACCGCCAGACGCCGGGCGCGCTCGCCGACGAGGTGACGGCGGGCCATCCGGCGGCGGTCGCGGCGTGGGACGAGGTGGGGCGGTGGATCGCCGCCGCCGCGGCCAACCGGGGGCTGGAGCGCAGCCGGATCGGGTTCCTCGGCCATACGTACCCGGGGATGCTGGACATGTACAGCGACTTCACCCAGGTCACGGGCCAGCTCGGCGCCCACATCGAGGTGCTGGAGATGGACGATCTCGCGGCCCGGGTGGACGCGGTCACCCCCGCGCAGGTCGCGGAACGCCGGGCGGAGACGGACCGGGTCTTCGCGATCTCGGGCGACTCCCCGAGCGACCCGCTGGCGAAGGCGCCCGCGCCGGAGGCGCTGGACTGGGCATGCCGCGTGGCCGCGGGGCTGGACGCGCTGGTCCGGGACTTCGACCTGCAGGGGCTGGCGTACTACCACCGCGGCGTGGACGGGAACGCCTTCGAGCGGCTGGGCGCGGGCCTGATCCTCGGCTGCTCGCTGCTCACCGCCCGGGGCGTCCCGTGCAGCGGGGAGGGCGACCTCAAGAACTGCCTGGCGATGAAGGTCATGGACCTGCTGGGCGCGGGGGGGTCGTTCACCGAGCTGTACGCGATGGACTTCACCGACCGGCTGATCCTGATGGGGCACGACGGGCCGTTCCACCTCGGCATCGCGGAGGGGAAGCCGGTGCTGCGCGGGCTGGGGCTGTACCACGGCAAGCGCGGCAGCGGGATCTCCGTCGAGGCCCGGGTCCGGCAGGGGCCGGTGACGATCCTCGGGCTGACCCAGACGCGGGAGGGGAACCTGAAGTGGCTCGCCGCCGAGGGCTGGTGCCTGCCGGGCGAGGTGCTGCGTATCGGGAACACCAACAGCCGGCTGCGGTTCACCGCGCGGCCCGACGACCCGTTCGACGTGGCGGCGTGGATGGACCGGTGGGCCGCCCAGGGGCCGACGCACCACGTGGCGCTGGGCACCGGCCACCACGCGCGGACCCTCGAACGGCTGGCCCGGCTGCGCGGCCTGGCCTGCGTGACCATGGGGACGGCCGCATGAGCGGGGAG
>CAYNUZ010000006.1:0-29948 GCA_964400385.1 uncultured bacterium
CCGCGCCCCGGTCCGCGGCCGGGTCTGCATGAACCTGACGGTCGTGGACGTCACCCGGATCCGGGCCGCCCGCCCCGGCGGCGACGCCGTGCTCTTCGGCCGGCAGGGCCGGGCGCGGCTGGACGCCGGGGAGGTCGCGGCGAGCGCCGGCACGATCGCGTACGAGCTGCTCTGTTGCGCCGGCTCGCTCAACCCGCGGGTCTACCGGGGGCGCAGGTGATCGACGCGCTGGGCCGGGTCATCCTGGGGTTCCTCGAGGACTTCGGGCGGTTCGCCCTCTCGCTGGTGCAGGTCGGCCGGTGGACCTTCATCACGGTCCGCAACTGGGTGAACGTCGGTGTGGCGGTCCTGCTGGGCCGGCCGCATGGCCGGACGCTCGAGCTGCGCGAGACGGTGGACCAGATGGTGACGATGGGCGTCAACTCGGTCCCGGTCGCGGTCGTCACGGCGTTCTTCACCGGGATGGTGCTGGCGCTCCAGACCGGCATCACGCTGGAGCGCAAGCTCCAGGGCGTCTCGGCGTACCTCGGCGGGCTGGTCTCGGTCTCGATGCTGCGCGAACTCGGGCCGGTCCTGACCTCGCTCATCATCACCGGCCGGGTGGGCTCGGCGATGGCCGCCGAGATCGGGACGATGCGGGTGACCGAGCAGGTGGACGCGCTGGAGACGCTCGCGACCAACCCGGTCAAGTACCTCGTGGTGCCGCGGGTGCTGGCGCTGGTGTGCATGCTCCCGATGCTCGCGCTCTTCGCGGACGCCGTCGGCGTCACCGGCGGTTTCCTGATCGCCTCGGCCCGGTTCGGCCAGAGCTTCCATCTCTACCTCGAGAACGCGCAGGCCATGGTAGTATTGAGTGACTTGTTCAGCGGAATGCTCAAGACCGCCGTCTTCGGCTTCATCATCGCCACCGTGTCCTGCTACAAGGGTTTCCATGCGGCCGGCGGCGCGGAAGGCGTGGGCCGCGCGACCACCAGCGCCGTGGTGATCTCCTCGATGGGCATCCTGATCGCCGACTACTTCCTCACCGCCGGCATGTCACTCTTCTAACGATGTCCAAATCCGACCCCCTCATCCGCATCGCGGGTCTCGCCAAGAAGTTCGGCGGTGTCCCGGTCCTGGCCGGCATCAACCTCGAGATCGAGCGCGGCGAGACGATCGCCATCATCGGCCGCAGCGGGTGCGGGAAGAGCGTCCTGCTCAAGCACGTCCTGGGCCTCCTCCGCGCCGACGCGGGGTCCATCACCGTGGCCGGCCACGACATCATGGCGCTGGACGAGACCGAGCTGGCCCAGGTCCGGCTCATGTTCGGGATGGTCTTCCAGGGGGCCGCGCTCTTCGACTCCCAGTCGGTCGCGGACAACGTGGGGTTTGCGCTCCGGCGGCTGGGCCGGCCCGAGCCCGAGGTGCTGCGCATCATCGAGGAGCGGCTGGCGCAAGTCGGGCTCCCCGGGGTCGGCGCCAAGTACCCGGCCGAGCTCTCGGGCGGGATGCGGAAGAGGGTCGGGCTGGCGCGGGCGCTGGCCGTGGACCCCGAGATCCTCCTCTATGACGAACCGACCACGGGGCTGGACCCCATCATGTCGGACGCCATCAGCGACCTCATCCTCGAGACGCAGGAGCGCACCGGGGTGACGTCCGTGGTCGTGACCCACGACATGACCCTGGCGTACAAGGTCAGCCGCCGGATCGCGATGCTGTACCAGGGCACGGTGCGGTTCCTGGGCACCCCCGACGAGATCCGGCGCAGCCCGGACGACGTGGTGCAGCAGTTCATCGCCGGCCGGGCCAAGGGGCCGATCGCCGTGAATACCCTCGCATGACGGCCGAACGCAAGGTCGGGGCGGTCGTCGCGACCGGGCTGCTGATCATCGGGATCGCCCTGTTCCTGCTGGGCAAGGTCCGGGTGGGCACGGCAGGGTACGAGCTGACCTGCACGTTCCGGTTCGTCAACAACCTCAAGGACGACGCCGCGGTGCGGTACGCCGGCGGCCCGGTGATCGGCCGGGTGCGGGGGATGAAGGTGGACGGCGACCTCGTGCGGGTCAGCCTGTGGATCGACCAGGCAGTGCACATCCGGCAGGACTCCGAGATCTGGATCTACACCGCGGGGATGCTGGGCGAGCAGTACATCGAGGTGGACGCCAGCCCCACGGCCAAGGCGCCGTACCTGCCGGCCGGCGCCACCGTGCGCGGCGTGGACCCCGTGAGCATTGACGCCACGATGAACCGGCTGGGCAAGCTGATGGACGCCCTGGCCCCCGTCTTCGCCAACGAGGACGTGGCCGCCTCGGTGCACACGATGATCGTCAACTTGAACCAGGTGTCCCAGAAGATCGCCGCCATCGCGGACAAGCACTCGGGGAAGCTGGACGTGGCGCTGACCGATCTCGAGTCGTTCTCCCGGAACATCAACCGGATGTCGAAGGACTTCACCGTGCTGATGGAGAACCTGAAGGGGCTGACCGATCCCAGGGATCCCGACGGGCCCCGCGCGGCGCTGGTGAAGGTGAACGCGGCGATGACGAGCCTCCAGACCACCGCGAAGTCGCTGGACGCGATCGTGACCAAGCTGGACCAGG
This sequence comes from uncultured bacterium, assembly GCA_964400385.1. Classification (GTDB taxonomy): domain Bacteria; phylum Oederibacteriota; class CAKKQC01; order CAKKQC01; family CAKKQC01; genus CAYNUZ01. Next base: position 2,580 of record CAYNUZ010000006.1, read on the forward strand.
GCAAGGGGATGTTCGGAACCCTGCTCAACGACGAGGAGCTGGCCTCCAACTTCAAGGGACTGATCAAGAAGCTGAAAGAGCAGCCGATCAAGGCGAAGGTGACGCTCTGGTGAGCAAGGTGGGGTCGTCCCGGTACGTCTGCCAGGCGTGCGGGTTCGCCTCGCCCCGGTGGCTGGGCCGGTGCCCGAGCTGCCAGGGCTGGAATACGCTGGTGGAGGAGAAGACCGCGGCGCCGCTGGGCAGCCGCAACAAGCGCGCCGGCGCGTCCGAGGCGGTGGAGACGGTGTGGCTCAAGGACGTTTCCGACCAGGACGCCAGCCGCACGACCACGGGCCTCAAGGAGTTCGACCGGGTGCTGGGCGGCGGGCTGGTGCCGGGGTCGTTCGTGCTGGTCGGCGGCGATCCGGGCATCGGGAAGTCCACGCTCCTGCTCCAGGCCGCGGGCCACCTCGCCAAGGCCCAGCCACCCGTCCTCTACGTCTCCGCCGAGGAGTCGCCCGCGCAGGTCCGGCTGCGGGCCACCCGGCTGGGCGTCTCCGGCGACGGGCTGGCCATCCTGGCCGCGACCCAGATGGAGGCGATTGACGAGGCGGTGCGCAAGCTCAAGCCCGCCGTCGCGGTGATTGACTCGGTCCAGACGATCTGGAGCGAGGGGCTGGGGTCCGCGCCGGGGTCAGTGGGGCAGGTGCGGGAGTGCGCGGCGCACCTCATGCGCATCGCCAAGCACGCCGGTACCGCGCTGTTCGTGGTGTGCCACGTCACCAAGGACGGCATGCTGGCCGGCCCCAAGACGCTGGAGCACCTCGCCGACTGCGTGCTGGAGTTCGAGGGCGACCGGCACCACCTGTACCGGATCCTGCGCGCCGCCAAGAACCGGTTCGGATCCACGAGCGAGATCGGGGTGTTCGAGATGACCGGCGCGGGGCTGAAGGAGGTGGCCGACCTGGGCGACCTCTTCCTGCCCTCCGCCGACTCGGCCGCCTCCGGCCGGGCCGTGGCCGCCTGCATGGAAGGCAGCCGCCCGCTGTTGGTGGAAGTCCAGGCGCTGGTGGGGTCCACCGCGTTCGGGATGCCGCAGCGGCGGTCCTCCGGCCTCGACTCGAACCGGCTGGCCATCCTGCTGGCGGTGCTGGAGAAGCGCATGGGCTTCCACCTCTCCCAGTCGGACGTCTTCATGAACGTGGCCGGGGGCCTCCTGATCGAGGAGCCCGCCGCCGACCTGGGCGCGGCGCTGGCCATCGTCTCGGCGCACAAGGACAAGCCTCTCGGCCGGGTGGCCTTGATGGGCGAGGTCGGGCTGGCCGGAGAAATCCGGCCGGTGGTCCACCTGGACCGCCGGCTGGAAGAGGCCGCCCGGCTGGGCTTCAAGCGGGCCATCATTCCTCAGGCCAACAAGGATGTAATGACAGGTGCACCAAACGGACTCACCGTTGATGGGGCAGACGACCTTGCAGCCGCAGTAGGATTAGTGTTCCAGTGACAATTACCGAAGTCGCTTCCTTCTTTCCCCTCTCCCTTCAGGGAGAGGGGTGCTTTGGGGGTGAGGGTACTGGTTTTGGTTGTTCTTCTCTCCGCTTCGTGTTTCCCCTTTCCGATACATCTACATACTGGAGGCTCGTTCATGGACAAAAACGTGATCTTACGGCGGCTGGCGATGGCGGTGGCGATTGTGGCGGTGGGCATGTGGCGCGCGCCCGAAACGCAGATGGCCTTGTGGGCAGGATTCTGGATCGTCGTGGCGGGAATGGTGATCGGGGCGGAGACGCTGCTGGACGTGGTGCCGCCCAACAAGTTCGCGAAGGTGAGCTTCGGTCTCCTGCTCGGGCTGGGCGCGGGGTTCGTCATCGCGCGCGGCATGGATCAACTGGTGTTCGTGGCGCACGGCAGCAACCGGCTCCTGATCATCGGGCTGGTGACGTACCTGGGGCTCATCGCCGGCTGGAAGTGGCCGGTGTCCACGGGCGGCCAGGCCCCCGGGTCGCGGCCCCCGCTCGCGGGTAAGGAAGGGGCGCCCAAGCTCCTCGACACCTCGGTCATCATTGACGGCCGGATCGCGGAGGTCTGCGACACCGGCTTCCTCGACGGCACCTTCTACATTCCCCGGTTCGTCCTCCAGGAGCTCCAGCGGATCGCGGACTCCTCGGACCCCCTGAAGCGCAACCGCGGCCGCCGCGGCCTGGACATCCTGAACCGGATGCAGAAGTCCAAGATCAACCTTGAGGTCCTGGAGCTCGACGCCCCCGAGACCCGGGAAGTGGACGAGAAGCTCCTGATCATCGGCAAGCAGCGGAATGCCAAGATCATCACCAACGACTTCAACCTCAACAAGGTGGCGGAGATCCACGGCGTGCCGGTGCTCAACATCAACGACCTGGCCAACGCCCTCAAGCCCGCGGTGCTTCCCGGCGAGTTGCTGACCATCCGCGTCATCAAGGAAGGCAAGGAATCCGGCCAGGGGATCGGCTACCTGGACGACGGCACGATGGTGGTCGTGGACAGCGGCAAGATGTACATGGGCCAGAAGATCGAGGTGGTCGTCACCTCCGCCCTCCAGACCGCGGCTGGAAGGATGATTTTCGCGAAGAAGAAGGAAGATGCGGGGGATATTGTGACGAATTGAGTGAGGTTTTCATGAGCGTCAAGTTCGAACAATGCGTATGAAACCGAAATGGAAGACATATCGGATTGAAGTTCAGTTCAAGATTGAGAATTGGCATTTCTGAATACACAGGCGAGAGAGGATAGATCATGCTCCCAGAGCCCCCCGTTGCATCAGCTATCACAGCGGCCATTCCGTCCGCACATGCGGTGGTCTTTAGATCCAAGGGCGGATTCAAGTTTGTGTACGAAGCAACCTTCGGCGGCCGACGGGAAGCGCTTAAGCTGGTCTTTCTTCCACCATATGCCGGTGGTGATCGTGAAGAGCACCTTGAGTTGCAGCGCGAGCTGTCAGGTAGAATTCGGAGAGAAATCAGCCTCCTCGCGATCATGAAGAGTCCTAACCTCGTTCGGCTGGGTAGCCATCCTGCTCAAGAAGTTGAGATCGGAGGTGCTCCCTACGTGGTGTATTCGGAAGAGCTCTTACCGGGCGAAACGGTGACTGCTGCAATTAGGCGTGGCGGAGAGCCTCCATCAGAAGCAGAAATTAGGCAATTGCTCGTGGGCTTGCTCAGGGCAATTTCTGAGCTATGGTCTCACAGGACCATTCATCGTGACATCAAGCCTTCCAACGTAATGAGAACTGGAATATCGGGAAGAGAATTTGTTCTCCTTGACTTGGGGATCGCGTACGTAATGGGCGACTCGTCAGTGACGCGGGCAGGTGGGATCCCGGCCACCCATCGATATTTCGCACCTGAGATGGCGAGGCTGGATTTCAGGAGTTCATTCGATTTTCGAGCAGATGTTTATACTGCGGGCATCACGGCTTACGAGTTCGCGGCGCGCATCCATCCTCTTGCGTCGTCTGCAGAGGAGGACCCGCAGGTAACCTATGTTCACGCCATTGAAGTTCCACCAATCTCTCTCGGGGATCGCAGGAGCGACCTTTCTGAGTCGCTCATAGATAGAATTGATCAGATGCTTAAGAAATCCCCCGTACTTCGTCCTTCGAACCTTGAAGAGGTAATCAAGGAGCTTTCGCGATGAAAACGGTCGTGCTAGCGCAGCACGGAGCCCAATCGGGAGAAAAGATTGATGAGGGGCTTGCCAAGAATCACATCGGCGGAGCAATCTTCAGTCCTCGCGACATTTCCTTTGATAATCTGGGGCTTCGATTGCATCGAATGGCGGAATCACATCCCAAAGCGATGCGTCTCTTTGATCCGCAATACTATGCGACGTTTCTTGCAAGCCGTGCTGATTCAAGGTTGGGTTCGCTGGGAACCGACGACAATTACGCGGGATATTTTTCACCCCGGTCGCGTCGCGACCTCGAACGGGAGGCATTTATAAGGAGGGAGATCAGAAATGTCCTAAGCTTTCAGTCAGCACTCGAGCTAAGCGCATTGATCGCGCCCAACATCCTTGTGAGTAGATCTTTCAATTCGATCGAGGGTGCAATTGCGAAGAATTTTGTCAGGTATTGTCTGTCGTCCACGCCAGGGACTGGCGATTCGCGAGACATTTACGCGACCATCGCTGTATCGCGTGATGCCCTTTTAGAACAAGACGAGTTGAAGGAGTTCCTTGCTGAGATAACCGCAATGGACAGGCGTCCGAAGGGATTCTACTTGCTTGTTGCCGCCAATAGCGCTGATGCGCGCAGCGACATTTTCCATGCAGATGTTATTGCTGCGTGGATGTTCATGAACTATGCCCTGAAGTCCAATGGATTTAGAGTTATCAACGGCTACTCGGATTTATTGACTCCGTATTTATCAATTGCAGGAGCATTTGCTGGTTGCACTGGGTGGTTTTCAAATCTGAGGTCATTTTCTATGGCACGCTTTCGGCCGTCACGAGGAGGGCGCTTGCCGACTGAGAGATACTTGAGCACTCGTCTCATCAATCGTATTGCATTCCATGAGCTACATGCCTTAAGGGAAGTGCTTCCTCAAGTCTTGAATGGACTCTCAACCGACAAGCTCTATCCGGCTGACAATGGGTCCCTTCCTGTGCGCAGCCTTGAAGTTATTCAAACTTGGGAGGCCCTCACGCACATTACTGCGGGATATGAGTCTCTGAAAATTGAAGCTGGATTAGCGAAGGCATTGCGGGACATAAAAAGCGCACGCGCCCTTTATGAATCCATTCGGATAGAGGGAGTGTCGTTGGATCCTCGATCGTCAGATGAACACCTGGATGCGGTGGAAGAGGGTGTCAGATCATTTGCCAGGTTGGGTGAGGTCAAGCTTTCGTAGAAGAATTAACTCCGCTTCTACTCGTGCCTTCTTGTTGAACGGGCGGCGCTTCGGTGGTGACCAGAATTCTTTTATCGCACAAGCCCGCCGATCAAAAAGCCAGAGTCCGATGCCGAACTTCTTGAAGGTCTGAATGATGTCGGCTCTCGAATGGCCCATAGCAGAGGGACGTAGGCGCGCGAGGACAACAATTGATCGGTTTGCGAAATATCGGTATCTATACGCTTGGGCGAGAGCTTTTCCCCAATCTTCCAATTTCATTTCAAATGCAGTAAGTATGCTCTTGATCGGAGATGTTTGAGTAGATCGCGAGGAGTTTTGTTGGGTATTGCTCCTCTGAAATTCTAGCCAGACGAAATCGGCAATGCCATAGCCATTCAGGCCAAATTCGTGTCCGCCCACCGCACGCGCGCTGGAGGACTTTTGAAATGAACGCTCAAAGGCTCGCACAAAGTGAGCTTCCCGGAGACGACCAGAAGAGCATTTGGGCAAGTTTCTTCGAGGGTTGACTCTGCCGAAGTTGAGAACACGGCCGTTCATTCGGGGCAAGAGTGAGGACCGAGTGCGTGCTAGACCTTCCAAGATGACAAGGATAATACAACCCGGGCGATTCATCTGCAAGATATGGTCTGGACCGTCGGAAGACCGTCCTAGAGTCATATGACTTGATGGGACATCCTCAATGGCGGGGAGAGGGAATCAGGCAGAACGCGTCCCCCGAAATGTTGGCCTTTCAGTCCGCAGTTCACGAAAAGTGGCATGGAGGTTCTACAGTCGCGCATCGGTAGCTCATTGAGTAGAAAAGAAGCAATCGTAGTGGCGGATCAAACAAGTGGCCCGCTCCGATCAGGATATGCACCCTACTTGGCGCTTTCGCATGTGAAGTTGCACGGACCCCCGCGCGATCTCGACTAGTTGTGACTTTTGGTGGAGAATGGGATTATCGTGTCAACTCAAGAGTATGTGATCCCCACGGCAGGATCTGACGCCTTCCACTGTCCTCATTGCGGCGTCTTTGCGCACCAATTTTGGAAGCGCGGGGCGGCATACACGGGCGCCACTCAGATCGAAGATCGGTTCAAACTTTGTTACTGTGGCAGGTGTCAGGCATTCTCGATATGGATCCACGAGAGAATGATATGGCCAACGACAGGCAACGCCCCACTCCCACATTCCGAAATGCCGCAAAATGTCAGGGAAGACTATCAAGAGGCCAGGGAGATACTCAGTCGTTCACCTCGGGGGGCTGCGGCCCTGATCCGCCTGGCACTTCAGAAACTTATGCCACATCTTGGGCAGAATGGGAAGAAGCTGGACGATGACATCGGTGCCCTAGTTGAGGGCGGTCTTCCTGTTACCGTTCAGCAGGCACTTGACTCAGTGCGCGTAATCGGGAATAACGCAGTTCATCCAGGGCAGATGGACCTAGGGGACGACCCCCAGACGGCCACAGCCCTCTTTTCCCTCACAAACATGATCGTCGACGTGATGATTGCTCAACCTAAGCGCGTCGCCAAAATCTATTCAACCCTGCCGGCCCGGGCAATCGAAGGAATCAAGGCGCGCGACCAGAGACAAAGATAGCTAAACAGGATGTTGGGAAGGTTGGAGTCGGAGAGGTGATTGCGGAGAATTGGGAACAGTCATTGACTCCTTGGATTTTAATTTTGGGGCTAATCAAAAGAATGAACAGACGTCCTTTTCTCGCGGGGTTGTAAAATGAAAGCATTTCAAGGCGCGCATGGGACATGGAGGAAGTAGGGTCGAGTGGTAAGGACAAGATCAGTGCGTTGGAAGAAACTTTGCATCCGTCAATCGCGCTGATGCGACATTGGCCGCCGGTCAACTAATATGCGGATGTCGATATATCCTCGTTGGCTCAAGTGGGCATCTGCCATACTCGTAGCAATATCGCTGGTAGGCCTTTTGGCCGATCTCTCATCTCCTGCTCCGAGATGGCTTGGTCGGATATCACAATTGGCAGGAATCGCCACGCTTATCGTGCTGATCTTCTATGCATATGACACGCATCTCATTGCAATTGAGTCTTGGATCCCGTCTGCGGCGTTTAGCTTGGATAGAGGCGAGGACGGAGTCGGAGTTCACTTTCACATTGTCAACCACTCAAAGAAGGCACTCCGCTGCTGGTGCAACTTGCACATCACGATCAACGGAAAGCCAGCTGAACTCGGCGGTTTCTATTCTGGCGAATCGCATGTTGATCTGCAGCCGCTAGGCGGATTTCGTGGAGTTTTCTTTGTACACAAGATTCTTGAAAAAGCTGGTCTGGATATGCCCCCCATTTATGAGCAGCACAAATCCGAATATGGCTCCGGTTACCTACGGCTTGATGTCGAGTTCAGCTATTCGGAATGGGGGAAGGAGGAAAGGATCATCTCGCCGGTGGAGCCATACTATTATGACTTTTACTTGGCCGCATTCATAAGCAGGAGATAGACTCGGGAGGAGGGACGTATTTGAATATCTCAATAAATCGCCAATGCATTGTTCCGTGCGGTACGGGGCTTAAGGACATTGTTCAGTTTTCGAGTGTGATCTCCGGGCCGTGAGCCATGAAGCCGCACTGATGGTCGGCGTGTTGGTGGTGCCTGGGTTATTTGCTCAAGGTATCGGCTGGCTCGCTGCGAAGCGGCTGGATCGCCTCAAAACTATCCCCGAACGCGTTGGATTTGCATACAGTACCAGGAGACTGCTGGCGCGTGTCTCCTTCGGATACTACTTGCTGGCGATTTGGGTTCTTCAGGAGCACGAAATCAGAAATTGGTTTGAAGACTTGAACGAGGCCACAGAAAGTTTCCTTCCGGATATGTTTCTGGACTTCGGAGCCCTCTGGCCGGTCGCTCGGCATCTGGTCAGCACGCTTGCAATCCGGTCAGAACTTCTGCTCTGGCTTGTAGGCGGTTGGGCTGCAGTGCAGGGTGCAGGATTTTGGTGTGATCGTATTCTTCGCAAGACAAGTTGGTCGGCCTTCGCCTATCTCCAGTTCTGGTTTGCCGGCCTTCTTCCGGCAATGATGTTGTATATGGCACTGGGAGTTGTCGAGATCGTCTGTCTTGGGCATCCGCTGATAAGACACTGCGCCGAAGCGGTCTCAGTCTTGCTTGTCCTCATGGCTGCACCGTTCCTGATCGGACGAGCATTGAAGACTCGACGCATACCGTCCGGTGCACTTGCGGTGGCGTTCGAGCGACTTGCCCGCCGCGCCGGTGTAAGGATCAGGCACCTGGACATCTGGCCGGTCCGAACCGGTCGCGTCGGCACGGCGATGGCGATCGGAGTGTTTCCACGCTCGCGATCGATTGTCATCAGCGATGTCCTCGTGAATACGCTCAATTCTGGGGAAATCCTTGCGGTACTCGCGCATGAGCTAAGCCACCTCAAGAGACATCACGTTGCGCGTTTGATCGCAATCCTGACTGGTTCGATATTTGTTGCAATATTCACCTTGGTTCTGGTGGCTCGGTGGTTTGACGTGGAACTATTTCGCGGCAATCATTGGAGTCCGCTTCAGCTTTCACTGCTGATTGTAGGCGTGCTCTTTGTGCGAGGAGCACTCTTGCGGCGGTATGAATACCAGGCAGACCGAGATGCCGCCCAATTGACGGGTAAACCCGGAGCCCTGGCTTCCGCCCTACTTAAGTTGGCCAAGCTGCATGCCTCCCCGGTGAGATGGCGGGGTCTCGATCGTCTAATCATGACTCATCCCGATATCCAGGACCGCGTGGCTGCACTGCGCAAACTCACCGTCCTGAATCGGGGAAGAAGTAGTAAGGGATGAGAGTGAATAGCTAGGGAAGTTGTCCCGCCTGGAAATCAAACCACAGTGCACTTGCAAGCCCGCTTCCGTCCGCGGAGCAACCCCTCTGCTCCAGCCACCGGCACAAGTTGATGACATCCCGGTATAGGAGGCCCTCGGCGGATGGGTTGTCCCGGGGATCCACGGCCTGCGGAAAATCGATCACGACGGGCCGGTTCTCGTGGAAGAGGACATTGAACGCGGAGAGATCTCCGTGGACCCGGTTGAGGGACAGGAAGAGCCGGACATTGGCGATGAGCCGGTCAAAGACCCTCCGCGCATCAGGTGCAGGGAGGCGGACCCGGTGAAGCAGCGGAGCCACCCGTTCGGCGTCGCCCAGGAATTCCATCAGGATGTACGGCCCGGTTCGACCCAGGGGTTTCGGGACATCCGCCCCGGCGGCATGGAGCAGGCTGAGGGTTTCGTACTCCCGTGAGACCCATTCCGAGAACCGGGCCTGAAGTCCGTCCTCGGTATCCACGCTCTGGGGCCTGCCGCGCCGCTCCGTGCGCGGATGCTTCGCAATCCGGTACGGCGTGTCGTTGCGGAAGGCCCGCTGGGTGATCTGCAGGAAGCGCTTGACCGCAATGAGCCGCTCCCGGCCCGCCGTCTCGGCGCGGCAGCAGTAGACCGTCGCCTCCTTGCCGCTCTTGAGCTGGTTCAACAGCTCCACGCGGCACGCGACGCCTTCAATCGGCAGGGTGCCGACCGGATTGGTGATCGCGTCCCACCCGGCTTCGTCCGTTTCAATCCCTGGAAACTTGGGGAGAGTGTCCAGGGCGACCTCTCCCGCATAGGCTGCTTTCATCAGTCTCTTCCACCGCATCGGCTGCGCATCGCGTGGCATAAATGGATTCCTCCGGGTGTTCTGGCCGGCCGGGACACACTGATCCCTTGGACGTGTGGGGCCGGTTTGCAAACGCTGACTGCCCGGGCGGAGGTCGGTTAGAAGTGTCGTCCCCCGCAGAGGCCGCCAGCCACGTTGGCTTCAATGTTGTTCATAGCGGCACCTCCTGCGAGTTGATCGAACGACACGTACAAACTACATGATCTTGGACTCATGCGCAACGTTTGGGCGGACGGCGAAGGCATTCCGTGCCATGGTCCGGTGGTATATCCCATCGGGATATGCTACCCTCAAGACATGACGGCCATTCTGTTGAAAGTCTCTGAAGAGTTGCTCGCGCGGAGCACCCGGGCGGCCGAGTCGCTGCGGATGAGCCGGGCCGAGTATATCCGTGAGGCGGTAGCGCGGATGAACCGGGTCGTTGAGTCCGCCCGCCGGGCCCGCAGGCTGGCCGAAGTGTCCCGCCGGGTCCGGGACGAGAGCCGGCGAGTGAACGCCGAATTCGATGCCTTCGAATCGACCCCGGAAGCTTAGCCGCGGCGAGGTGTGGATCGCGGATCTCAATCCGCGGCAGGGCACGGAACCGGGAAAACAGCGACCCGTCTTGATCGTTCAGTCGCAGGCACTCCAGGATGCCGATCATCCCTCCACCATCATCGTCCCGTTAACGACGCGCGTGGTCGATGACGCCTACCCGCTCCGAATCCGGATTCCCGCACGTGGTCGTCTGCGCCATCCGTCCGATCTCCTCACCGATCAGATCCGCGCGATCGACAATCGGCGGCTGGTCAAGGGTCCCGTGGCGAAGTGTTCGGCCGATCTGATGCGGCGCGTGGCCGGGGGGATCCGCGAAGTGCTTGCCCTCGATGATTGAGGGCGCCTCGCGCTTCAAACGACTCAGGGTTGGCGTCCTTCTGGTTGTTTCCATTTCCTCCTTCGTTTCCGCTGTCCCCAGCCCGAATGATGTCCCCGAGGTTCAGGCACCGATTCGTCAGGGCCTGGATCCTACCTGGCACATCCCCCCATTCCAGGTCTGGCGGCGTATTTTCCGAGAGGAGGGGGACAGCCATTACAAGAGGTTCTCCGTGGGCGGCGACGGGACCTTGAAGGTGGTGGAGGATCCCCGGAATCAAGGCGCTGCCTATCGGCGAATGAGAAGCTCATCAGGGAAGAGCTTTGCCGCCGGAGCGGAGACGTGGATGGCGCCGGGATCGCGTTCCCCGAACGGCCGATGGGAGGCCATCTCGATCCCTCCCGAGAACAACCCGGCCGGAGTCCGGATTGCGCTGGCGGATCATCGCGCGAGCTCCACCGTCTACCTGGTCATTCCGAGCCACGGGGAACTCCGGTTCGGCGGAGGGCCGACGGCGTGGGGCAGCGATGATTCCTCGGTTTACGTGCGGGTCTACCAGGGGCCGACCGGAGCGCGGGACCAGGCCTTCTTTGACCTCGATCTTCCGCCGACGCGGTTCCTCAAGATCGGGGATATGGGCGAGAACCCGGTCATCAGCCCCGATGGAAACTGGTTGGTCTGGTTCGGACATCTTGCGGACAACGGCGCGGGGTGGATGACGGTAGGGGGAAAGCATGTCGCCGGCAGCCACCTCCTCATCTACAGCGTGCGGCACCATGCGAGTTGCCAGCTTTCACACGGCATCGAGGACGTGCAGTGGGGCGGATGGGAAGGGGAGCTGCCGATCAAGCCAGGTGACGAGGTGATCCAGCTGCCACTCCGGATGCCCACCGACACTGAACGTGAAGAAGTCAGCAAGGACATCGCCGGCCTCAAGTCTGATCAGGCCGTGGAGCGGGCCCAGGCCGCCAGGGACCTCGCACGGCTGCGCGGAGCCGCTGTCGCCGCCGTACCGGCGTTGATCACCGCCCTCGGCGATCCCGAGTGGAGCGTCCAAGCGGCGGCGGCCGACGCGATATTTTATGTTGCGATTGAAGCCAGGGACCAGACCGTTCCCGCGATGGGTCCCCTCACTCAGCTCCTGAAGTCGCACGATGGTCGCACGACACGTTCAGCCGGTGAAGCGCTGGGCGTCATAGGGCCGGACCAATCCGTCATTCACGACCTCTCGCTCCTGCTGAATGATCCGGATACAGGAACCCGAGTGGAGGCGGCCTCTGCACTCGGGCGGGCCCGTGTCACTGCCACCGAGGCCATCCCGGGTCTGATGGCCGGACTGGATGACAGTGACCAGAGTATGAGGATGATGTCATGGAATGCGCTTGGACGAATCGGGAAAGCTGCGATCCCAACCTTGACGGTGGCGCTCAACAGTCCCAAGAGCCGTATCCGGACAAATGCCTTGTGCGCTCTCTCGGTCATGGCTCAGGTCCACCCGAACGACGTTCAGGCCGCCGTACCGGATATCCGTCGTCGCCTCCGGGATGACAACGACCACGTCCAGGACCTTGCCCGCCGCGTTCTGGAGGCCATGCCGGACGCGGAGGGTGAAGCCCCTGCGAGGTAGCGTGCGACCCATTGATCCCGGTTATGGGTATCTTGGAAGGCAAGATATGACCAGCACCGTGGTGACAAATCTGGACCGATCCAGTGCGTCCCGGAGGCCCAGCCGGTGAACCCGACCCGGATCGCGGAGCTGTCGCGGGCGGCGAGGAAGGGCGATCTGGGCACGGTCCGGACGCTCCTCAGCCGCACGCCGGGATTGGCCAAGGCGCGGACGGAGACCGGGTGGGGACCGGTGTTCGCATGCGCCGCGGAGCCGGTGAAGGGAAATGCCAGGAAGGCGACCCGCCTGGCCCGTGTGATGGAGGAGTTGCTTCATGCCGGGGCGGACCCCAACGCAACCCTGCCTCCGTCCCGCTGGTCCCTCCCTGTGCTGTTCTTTGCTGCCGGGCAAGCCGGAAATGTCCCGCTGACACGCGTGCTGCTGCGGGCTGGGGCGAAGCCCAACGACGGGGAGTCGTTGTACCACTCGGTGGAGCGGCGGCTCTGGGACTGCGCAGAACTGCTCCTGAAGCACGGGGGCAAGCTGAACTACGTCCACCCGGTGTACCTGAATACGCCGCTCTACTTCATCGCGCGGACGATGGGGGCGGTGCGGCTTCGGGCGAACGGTCGGGAGATCTTCAGCTGGCTATTCCGTCACGGGGCGCGGCCGGACATCGTGTGCGGGAAAGAGCGCGCCACCGCGCTCCACGCGGCCGCGGAGCGGGGATGGCCGCGGGACTTGATCGAACTCCTCATCGCGCATGGCGCCGATCCGCGGAAGAAGGATGGCAAGGGCCGCACCCTGTCTGCACTCGCGCGTCTCGCCGGCCGCCCGCGCCTGGCGACATGGCTCGCCGCGAAGGAGGGAGCACGATGATCTCGCGGCGGGCGGCCTCGTGGATCCTGAATGTCGCCGGCATTTACGGGCTGATCGTCATCGTTCCGGGGTTTTTCAGCGAGGCGCATTACTCGGGCATGTTCCCGCCGGCGGTCAACCATCTCGAGTTCTATTACGGGTTCTACAGCGTTACGTTCGCGTGGCAGCTCGCCTACCTGATGATGGCCCGCGATCCGATCGCGTATCGCCTGCTGCTGATTCCCGCCTTCTTCGAGAAGGGGCTCTTCCCGGCGTTCATCACCTGGCTCTACGCCGCGGGCCGGGTCTCCTCGATGATGTTCTACATGTCCTGGATTGACGTGGTGTTCCTGGTCCTCTTTGTTCTGATCTACCTTGGGGTGCGTCCCGATGCCAGGGGAGCGTCGTAGAGGAGAAATTCCTCGGAAGTCGGTTCTTGGATGGTCTTGAACCAGGACGACACCATTTCGCGCGTGATGGGGGTATCCTCCATCCCACGATGTTGGATCCTCTCAAAGAGTACATCTGCCGGCGCAGAGAGATAGTGCAGCTCAACCGCGGCGCCCAGGGCGCGCGCGCCCAGCCGCAGGGTGTCCCGTTCGGACCGGCCCCAGGTGCCCCACTCGATGATGGCAATCCGGCCTTGTGCGAGCAGGGTCTTGGCCAGCTCCCACTGCAATGCCTCGATGCGGGCGCGCATGGGCTCGTCGTAAAGGTTGATGGCAAGGGACTCCATCCATTCGTCGGGACAAAAGCGGGTCGCGGCGAGCGCGGCCTCGAGCCGCTTGGCGAGCGTGGTCTTTCCCGACCCGGGGAGGCCGCACACGATGATGAGCCGCGGGCCACCGCCTGTCACCGGTTTCGTGGTCTCCATGTCGGACGATGATACGCTTCGGCGCCGCGCCTTGCAGCGCCCCGGTTGCGGGAATACAATCCACGCATGCCAACGCTGAAGGATAAATTCCGCGGGTGTATCGCCGGGTCGTGGATCGGGTCGGCCATGGGGGCGGTGGTCGAAGGATGGCCGCGGGACAAGGTGGTCAAGACCTTCGGACGGCTCGAGGAGTTGAAGCCCTACGCGCACTACATCGAGTACACCGACTGGCAGCGCCCGGCCGGCACCACCGAAGACGGGATCGAGCGCCAGAAGCTTATCTCGACCGCCATCATCGAGAAGCAGGATCGCATCAACCTCCAGGACCTGGTCGCCGTCTGGCGGCGGGATCTCGACCCCGCCAAGGTCCACTTCAAGCAGGAGCCGTTCGACCGGTCGCTGGCCGAGATCGTCCTGGCCGGGGCCCCGGCGCTGGAAATCGGCCGGATGTTCCCCTTCGTGAACGTGATCTCCGTGGCCCGGGTGTCCCATCCGCTCGGGCTCATCAACGCGGGGGATCCCCGGTCGGCCGCGGACGACTCCTACGAGATCGGGAAGCTGTACATGAAGGAGGCTGACCTCGGGCTGCGGTGGGCCGCGCTGTACAACGCGGGGATCGCCGCGGCGTGCCGGCCGGACGCCACGGTGGACGCGGTGGCCGCGACGGTCCTCGAGTTCGCCGAGTACCGGGCCGAGCAGGGCCGGCTGTACCGGGGCCAGGGCGGGGGCAGCAAGTTCTCGTACGACCAGGTGGCGGCGCAGGTGCAGCGCGCGTTTGAGATCGGCCGGACCAGCACCACGCTGGACGAGGTGCAGCGGCGATTTGACGAGATCTACCACGGGGGCGGATACCAGACGTACGGCCTCTCCTCCGCCCATGAGATCGTGGGCAAGGGGCTGGCGCTGTTCGTCTTCCTGAAGGGCGATCCGCGGCAGGCCGTGGTGGCGGCGTGCAACTTCGGCCGCGATACGGACTGCCTGGGCGCGATCGCCGGAGGGCTCTGCGGGGCGCTCAGCGGGCCCGCCATCTTCCCGCCGGACTGGATCGCCCAGGTGAACGAGGCGACCCGCGCCGATCCGTACACCAACAACCGCCGCACCATCGAGGAAACCGCTGATGGGCTCTACGAGGCCTTCCTCGCGAAGCAGCGGAAGTTGGCCGACTACCTCAGCCGGATGCCCGCGTAGGATTTCCCGTCGTCACGGCCGGGTGGCCAGCCAGGCTTCCAGCCTGTCCAGGTTCTCCTCATTTCCCTGCACGGCCACGCCCTTCACCCTCTCGTAGTCCTCAACCGTGGGAAACAGCATCTGCCACCGCACCCGCGTGCCGCCGGCCTCATCCGTCAACAGGACGGTCGTGTGGAATTGGGGCGGGGAGACATGTTCGAACTCGATGCATTCCATCGGGATGATCCCAATGAACCGGCTCTCGTTGCGGTAGTCCGCACCGTTCGGCCCGTGCATGACAAATCGCCAGTGACCGCCCGGTCGCAGGTCGAATTCATGGAAGGTATTGGTGAACCCCTTGGGCCCCCACCTTTGTGCAAGGATTGCCGGGTCGGTCCACGCCTGGAACATCCGTGCGCGGGTTACGAAAAACACGCGGGTGCTGAGGATTTCGCGGTCCGGGACCGATACGATGGCAGCCATGAGAGCCATTATAGGAATTCTCCCGGTGAGACTGGCCAGCCTGACGATCTCTTCGCGCGGAGGCCGCGCATCGCTGGGTCCGGTCATGCCGTCCCTGAGACTCCGCCGGGTCCAGGATGCGATTGTCGGCTTCCTGCTCCTCCTGATCCCATTCGGTCCTCGGCGCAAGGTCAGCGAACGACGTACCAGCGTGTCTGCACGCTCGGGTATCATGCAGGGGGGAGCAGGGGGTGTGATATTGACCGGTTAACGAGACAAGGCCCCGGTGGGCGGTGGTGGGTCGCCCTCGCCGCCGTGCTGATCCTGGCGGCAGAGGCCCGGGCCGACTACATCGACGATGTCGGCCCGAATCCCGCCCCGCCGTTCAACAGCAACACCTTCATCTTTCCCAATTGGACGATGCTCCCCACCTCCTCCTTCTCCCTCTTCGAGTGCGACGACGTCACGTGCGCCTGGTGCCTGGCCAGTTCGATCACGGGGATCACGATGCTGAACTACGGGACGGCCACGGGCGGGCCCGGCAAGGACATCACGGGCATGTACTTCAAGCTCCTGTGCGGAACCACGAACACGGCGATCTTCCCCATGACCTACGCGGGCAACTGGACCGTCCCGACGGGCACTTTTCCCGCGTGGACGTGGGGGGGTGCGATTCCGTGGACCGCCGATCCCGGCGATGCCAAGAACGGGTGCGGCGGCACCCCGAGCCTCTTCATCTACACGGACATCGGGTCGTGTCCCACCGAGGGCAATACCGTGGAGCTGGGCCCGGGATACAACCCGATCGACTTCGGGGGGATCACCGACGACTGCGGTTCCACGGCGCCGTTCGAGCAGATCACGGACGGGAACCGGAAGACGATCGAGTACGTCACGAAGGTGGCGGACCGCGACACGGCGGCGCCGGGGGACACCATTAACTACACCATCCGCGTCGGCAAGCCCGGAACCTCGTTTACGAACCTCGTCGTGATGGATACCCAGCCGGCCTACACGCACCTGGTTCCCGGCTCCGCGGTGCCGCCCGCCGATCCGGGGTGGGACCCCGACCCGGGGCCGCCACTGCGGCTGCGCTGGACGCTGCCGGGCGGCGTCTCGCTGGGCGGGGGAACGACGGAAATCCGGTTCCAGGTCACGGTGGACTGGGGGAATATCGCCTTCGAGCCCGACTCGGGCGTGGTGGCCGCGCCCGAGGGGCAGATGCTCCTGAACAACGCCCAGGCCTCCTGGCCCGGGCTGCTCGGGTGCGCGACGGGGACCTCGATGACGCCGCCGGCGCTGACCTCGATCAGCCGGTTCGTGTTCTGGATGGTGGGAAGCAACGACATCCTGTTCGCGCCCCGCATCGGCCTCCCCGACGACGAGATGACCTACGAGATCTTCATCAAGAACACCTCGTCCACGAAGACGTGGTGGGATGTGCAGGTGTGGGACACGGTGCCCGCCCTGTACGACGTGTGGAGTCCGGGGTACGGGCTGGACGACGCCTGCTCGGGATGGACGATGACGCCGTCGGGCTGCGCCGCGGGGTCCCCGGGCGTGGTCCTCACCGGCGGCGCGAACACGCTCCTCACCTGGCGGCTGGACCTGCCGCCGGGGGTGACGTTGACCCTGCGGTGGAACGCGCGGGTGCGGCCCGCCACCACGGTCGGGTCGACCGCCATCAACACGGTCTCGCTCCTGGAATGGGGGCGGAGCAACCCGACCGGAACCGGGAGCTCGGTGACGCCGTCCCAGTTCACGCACCACGCGCCGGTGATCCTGCGCACCACCTATCTCAGTTACCTCGCGATCGCCGGGGGGACGAACGCCTGGTTCGGGTGCTGCGACGACTCGCCGCTGTTCGCCACCCAGACGTATTACCTCTCGTTCTTTCCCCTGAACAAGATGACCAGTTTCTCGCTCTACGAGCAGGTGCACCAGGGGGACGCGTTCGTGGCCACCGGCGGGGTGAGCCCGACGATCGCGGTCGCGGCGGGGGGATGCGTCTCGCCCCCGCCGGCCTGGGTGCCGGGATGCGGGCCCGAGCGGGCCCCCGCGTTCTACAAGCCGGTCGCGTACGCCGGCTGTCCCGTGCCGACCCCCCTGCACGACCTCTTCAAACTCGTCTCGAACTCGCCGCTGACCTGGGAGATGCTCACGGCGGACGCCGACAACGGATCGGAGGTGGTCACGTACTGCCCCACGACGAGCCTGACCTACGTGGGGTACGGGGCCTACTCCTACGCCCGGACGTGCCTGGCCGGCAACATCGGGTTCCGCGACAGCTTCTTCCTGCTGAACACCTCCGTGTCAACGCCGACGAACGTGCACGTCTTCAGCTGGGACGCCGTCACCCTGACCTGGCAGTACCAGGCCAGCGCCCGCATCGACAAGGAGAGCGTCTGGTTCTACTTTGTGCCTGCCGAGAATTCCTACAAGTTCATCTCGTCGGACGCGCCGGTCATCATGCTGAAGGGGATTCCCGACATGTTCAGCCCCGAGGATCGGGCCTTCGCGCCGCAGCGCGAGACGGGGACGCTGGCATCGGCCACCGTGCCCGCCCACTTCTACGCGTTCGCCCTGAACGATACCGGCAACGGCGGGTCCATGTACGTCGGCAACATGGGGCTGGTGGATGCGACCTACAGCATCTGGCAGTACCGGGCCAACAACACGACGCTGCCCATCATCTCCCCCCGGCACCAGACGCCGTACCTCGTGGGCAGCTCGGGAAGCTGGAAGATGATCCGGCCGGCGGACGTGGCGGGGGCCGGCCAGGTCAACCCCCTCAATCCGCACGCCTACCAGCCCGGATACGATACGGGCGTCTTCGGCGTCATGACGTTCTACAAGGTCGAACTGGCCTCGGGCGGGCCGATCCAGATCATGGCCGGGTACCGCATGCACTCGTCGTACGACAGCGCGGTGGTCCTGAACGCGAGCGACGGCAACCCGTCGGGCAACGAGTTCTGGTACCACGAGGCCGACTGGGAGAACTTCGCGAAGGGCTGCTCCGCCCCGTACTGGGCCGACATGTACTTCGACACGTTCATTCCCAAGCAGGGCACGGTCGTCAAGGCCTTCGACGGGCAGGGCTACTCGGCGGTGTATACCACGACCGCGCAGGACGAGTGCGTCTCGTTCACCGCGCTGACGCCGCCCGCGGCCCCCGGGACCCGGAATTTCCGGTTCCAGTCCACGGGCGGCATCATCGCCGTGGGGCTCACGCACTCGTGCCTGCTCCAGCAGAAGATGTATTCCGGCCCGTTCGTCTCCACAGGCGTGCACTACGACATCATCGCGCCGCCGATCGTCTTCTCCGGTCAGTCGTTCTGGATCACGGTCGTGGTGATCGAAGCCGCGGGCGGAACCAAGACCGATTACTGCGGCACGACCTCCTTCACGTCCACGGACCCGGCGGCCCAGCTCGAAGCGGGCCCGATGGACACCTACAATTTCACGTGGAGCTCGTCCACCGCCTGCTCCGCCCCGCCCGACGAGGACGGCATCCGGGTCTTCGTCAATGTGATCTTCCAGAAGCTGGGCACGCAGACCCTGATCGCGAGCGACATCTTCGACGGGTCCATCCTCGGGCTGACGGCGATCACCGTGGTCGGGGTGGACGTCCGGCTCACCAAGGAGCCGCGCCTGTCGGTCCGGGCCTCCGGGGACACCCTCCAGTTCAAGGTCTGCTGGAGCAACTATTCCTCGTCCTCCGCCTTCACGTTTGTCATCACCGACGCCGTGCCCCTGGGTACCGCGTTCGTCCCCGAGGCCGGGACGGCGGCTCTGAACTGCGGCAACTCCTCGGGGCTGCCGCTGACTGTCGCCTACTCGACGGCCACCACGGCGACGGCCCCGCCCGCCGCGTCCTTCGTCGCGGGCAACCCGGTCGCCGGCACCCGGTGGCTCCGGTGGACAATCCCTTACGCGGGCGTCAACATGACGGGCTGTGGATGTTATCGAGTCTCCGTCAATTGAGGTTGGTGCTGGCCGTTGGTGCGGCGGTCATCATGTGCGGGCCGTCCCAGGCCGGCGATCCGCCCCGCCCGATGGCGTGGCGGGGCTTCCTGACCTTCCCGGCGTCGGTCAAGGACTTCGCCGAGGTCAAGCGGCTCGTCGAGGTGCACCTGCCACGGATGCACTGCAATGTCTTCGTCCTCCCGATGTGGAACTACCAGTTTGAGAAGCACCGCGAGTGCGCCGACGGCTGGGACCCGTGGTCGAAAGCGCAGGTCCGGGAGCTGGTCCGGGCCGGGAAGCGGGCCGGGGTGCGGATCATCCCGTCATTCGGGTGCCTGGGGCACCAGGAAGACTACCGGGTCGAACACTCCCCGCCGAACAATCTCCTGCGACTCCACCCGGATTTCGAGGAGCCCCCGGACGGGAGGATTCCGGAGACCGACCCCGCGTCGCCGAGCTTCTACGGCCGCTCCTGGTGCCCCCTGCACCCGGAGATCATGCCGATCATCAGCGACATGATCGGGGAGCTGCTGGATGCGTTCGGCACCGGGGCCATCCACGTCGGATTGGACGAGGTGTTCGGCATCGCCAGTGCGAAGTGTCCGCGGTGCACAGGCAAGGACCCTGCCGAGCTGTTCGCCAAGGCGGTCAACGACCTGCACGACGTAGTGGTCAGGCAGCACGGGGCCACGATGCTGATGTGGGGCGACCGGCTGCTTGACGCGAAGGCGCTGGGAGAGAACGGATACACGGCAAGCTGGAACGGCACGTTTCCCGCCATCGACCGGATCCCGAAAGACATCATCGTGTGCGATTGGCATTACGGCCGGCAGGACGATTACACGTCGCTGGACGTGCTGCTGGACCATGGCTTCCAGGTCTGGCCATCGGTCTACGACCAGTGGGACGCCGCGAAGGCGTTCATCGGAGCCGCCGAGCGCCGGAAGAATCCCCGGATGCTCGGCCTCCTGGCGACCCACTGGTCCGCGTGCGGGCTGGTGCCGAAACTTCTGGATCCGGACCCAGCGCTGACCGGATCACCGCTCAATCCCGGCCAGGAGCGAGAGCGGGCGCAACTCATGACGTCCGTCCGGGCCCTTCAGGAGGCCTGGCGGCCGAGTGATCCACGGAGCGAACCACCGCCGTAGGGGTGCGGGCCCGGTTCAGCTGCCGGGGGACA
This sequence comes from uncultured bacterium, assembly GCA_964400385.1. Classification (GTDB taxonomy): domain Bacteria; phylum Oederibacteriota; class CAKKQC01; order CAKKQC01; family CAKKQC01; genus CAYNUZ01. The sequence goes on from CAYNUZ010000006.1 coordinate 23,072, forward strand.
GCAGCAACTCGAAGTAAACCAGGGGGACCTTCCGGAAGGCGCCACGGCCGGTTTCCCTGAAGCCGCACTTCCGGTAGAACCCGCCGGCGCCCCCGGGTGCATCGTAGGCGTCCAGGACCAGCGAGTCGGCATTCCGGCGGCGGGCGATCCTGATGGCTTCCGTGAGGCACGCGCGGCCAATCCCCTTGCGCTGACGGTCGGGGGCCACCGCCATGCTGATCAGGTACAGCGGGCGCTTGACCGGAGTCATGAACTTCCGATCAATGGACCACGGCTTCTTCGTGACAAGGGTGAGCGTGGCGACGAGCTTCCGCCCCCGGCGTGCCACGTACACCCGGCCGTTGCGCATGTAGAACCGGACCAGCCGGTCCGTCGCCGCCTGTCCCGCCGCCATGCGGAGGGCGGCCACGGCCGCCGCATCGCCCATCCGTGCCAGCTCCAGCTTCATGCCCCGATCATACGGGGCGCGATTCCAGGGGGGCGTGGAACTTTCCGGGCCGGCCAGCGTCTGGTCCTGCAGACGGGGGAACACCCCCCGGTACCGGCGGAGACGCCGCAAGGAGGCAGGCCAGATGAGATACGGCAAGGGCATGTGGGCGGTCGTGGTGACGGCGCTGGTGGCGTCGCTGGGTTGGGGGGAGGCGGCGCCGAAGGGAGCGCTCAAGGTCGCCACCACGGTGGTGAAGGCGACCGTCTACCGGGAGGGCGCGCAGGTCACCCGGCGGGGCAAGCTGGCGCTGGGGCAGGGGGATTTCACGGTCACGGTGGGAGACCTGCCGATCACGGCCGACCCCGCGTCCATGCGGGTGACCCTGAGCGGTCCCCGGGGTTCGCTCATGCACAACGTCCAGCTCCGTACGGTACTGGGCGCCGAGGTGGCGGAGAAGCGCACCCGGGAGCTGCGCCGGCGGATCCGGGAGCAGGAGGACGCGCGGGCGGTCGTGCAGGACCGGATCACCGCCCGGCAGTACGAGCTGGACCTCCTGCGCGGGTCGCCCGGCAACCACCGGAAGGGCGTGGACACCGACAAGACCCGGGACTGGAAGAACGTCACCGAGGGGGCGGAGGCCATCGCCGCCCGCATCCACGCGCTGCTCGACGAAAACCGGAAGGACAGCGTCGTGATCCGGGGGTTCGACGAGCGCATCGGGGACCTGAACCGGGAGATCGCGCTCTCCGGGTCGCTCCAGAAGGACACCACCGCCCTGGACATCGAGCTCACCACGCCCGAGGCGGGCGACGTGACGTTCGCGGTGTCCTACGTGGTGCGCGAGGCCTCGTGGCGGGCCACCTACGACCTGGCCCTGGACTCGGTCGCGGCGGAGCCGAAGCTCGATGTGACGCTCGTGGGCGAGGTGATGCAGCGGTCGGGCGAGGACTGGAAAGACACCGCGCTGGTCGTCTCCACCGAGCGGCCGGCCTTCCTCGCGGCGCCGGTGCCGCCCCAGCAGGACTACCGGCTCCAATACCGGACCCGGAAGGCGTACCCGCTGGCGATGGCCGCGGACGGCCGGTCCAGCGCCGCCCCGATGGCCGCGCCGGAGCCCGATGAGACACCCATCCGGTTCGAGGGCGCCCGTCCGGTGGCGGGGGAGTTCGCCACGCGGTTCAAGGTGGCCCAGCCGGTCAACATCCGCACCGGGTCCGAGTACCGCCGGGTGTCGCTGCTCGATACCTCACTGGCCTGCCATGCGGCGGTGGTCATCGCCCCGGCGGGCGGGCCCAATGCCGTGTTGGAGGCCGCGACGCTGTTCACGGGCGACCAGCCGCTCGTGCCGGGCACGACCCAGCTCTACCGCGACGGGGAGTACGTGGGGACGGGAAACCTGGCGACGGTCCTGCCCGGGGAGGAACTGCGGGTGGCCTTCGGCACGGACCCCGCGGTGCGGATCGCCCGCAAGCGGATCACCACGCGGCCCGAGCGCGACGGGTGGTTCCACTTCGGTGACCCGGTGCAGCGGTACCGGTGGGAGACGACGCTCAAGTCCGGGCATCCCGGCGCCTGGTCGGTCGAGGTGCACGAGCAGATCCCCCAGAGCGACGACCCGGACATCCGGATCGTCCCGGGCGACCTCTCCGCGGGGCTGATGGAGGACGATCCGGAGAAGCCGGGCCTCAAGCGGTGGAAGGTGAACCTGGCGCCGGGCAAGAGCACGAAGATCGTCTTCGAGTTCACGGTCTCGCACAAGAAGGGGAAGCCGGTCCCGCAGTTCGGCTGAGCCGCGCGGCCCGGGTCCACGGCACGGCGCGTCCCGCAGGGGGCGCGCCGTGTTCGCTGTTAGAATCAGCACAGCATGTGTAGCAGGATCGGCACCATCGTCATTTGCGTGGTCGCGGCGGCGCGGGCCCTCGCGGACGCGCCGCCCCCGGTGCTGCCGGAGGCCCCGCCACTCACGGCGACCGGGACGATCGCCGAGCGTCGCGCTTACCTGGAAACCGAGCGCGTCCGGCTCCAGAAGGCCGGGAGCAACGCGATGGAGTGGGTGAACGGGGGGCTGATCACCACCTCCGTTGGGTCCGGCGTCGTCCTGGGGGGAGTGATCGGGTTGCTGGCGGACACCCCGAGCGACGGCACCATCCTGGTAATCGAGGCCGGCGGCATCCTCATCGCCACGGGGGCCGTCGTGGCGGGCGTGGCGTTCGTCGTGAACGTCACGGAGGGTGTGGAACTTGCCGTGGTCGACAAGAAACTGAAGGGGCTCAACCTCGACGAGGAACGGGAGTGGAGCCGGATCGTCGCGGCGCAGCCGCCCCGGCCGGTCCAGGCGGCCGGGATGTCGTCGACCGCGAGTGACGGGGCGGTGGCGACGGCTCAGGCGGAGCTTCGCGCCGCCCGCTGGCGCCACTATTCCGACCGGATGGATGGCGCCGATAACTGGCGCACCGTCGGCTACATCGGGATGGGGGCCGGCGTGACCGTGGCCAGCTACAACTGGCTGTATTTCCGCCCCACCCATAATCCGTACGAGCCGGTCCGATCGTATGCGACCTACCACGCCGTGATGTGGGGCAGCCTCGGTTCATTCGTGGCCGGTTCAGTGATCGCCTACGCCGGCGACCGGAGCTACGACCGCCTGTACCAGGAGCGGCGGCAGACGCAGCTCACGCTGGCGCCGGTGCTCCTGCCCGGCGGCGGGACGGTGATCCCCGGCCTGCTGGCGACCGCGACGTTTTAGCGAACCGGACCGAGGGCGGGGGGAGCCCGCCCGCTAGACCGGCCTGACGAACCACTCCGTGGCGACGGTCATGCCCGTGCCCGTCATGAGGGCACGTTTGGGGGCGTCCTGAGGCCCGCAGATGACATTCAGCAACACCGCGCCCCGGCCCTGGCCCCACCGGACGGCTTCATCGAGCAGGGCACGGCCGGCCGTGGCCCAGTCGGCGGGGGCCCGGACCACGAAATCATCCACCATGATGACCTGGCCACCCGGGTTGTACACGGGCGGGGCGTCCACCAGCTTCGCCCACAGGAATCCGGCCACCCCGCCATCCTCGGCGATGAGCAACAGGGATTCGGGGCGTGCGAGATGGCCTGCCATGAACGCTTTCTGGCTGGCCGATGCCCCGGCGGCGACGCGGTGGAAGACCGGCTGCCAGCCGGCGTAGAGCGCCCGCTTGGCGTCGCACAACGCGACGGCGGCGTCGAGGTCGGCGGCGGTCGCCGGGCGGACCGTCACGCCTTCCATTCCGTCGCGAGGATCGCGTAGCGCAGCTCGTCCCGCCACTCGCCCTTCATCCGGCCGGCCTTGAGGAAGGTCCCCTCGTGCCGCATCCCGAGTTTGGCCATCACCCGGGCGGAGGCGGGGTTGTCCACGTCGCACAGGGCGAAGATCCGGTGGAGCTTCAGCTCGCAGAAGCCGTACCCGACCAGGGCGCCGGCGGCCTCCGGCGCGTACCCCTGGTGCCAAAACGGCTTGGCGAGCACGTACCCGAGGCTGGCCTGTTCGTCCTCGAGATGGAGGGCGACGGAGCCGATGTGGACGCCCCCTTCCTTCCGCACGATCGCGAGATCGTACGTCAGTCGCGGCCGGTGGGCCTGTCCGGCCACCGTACGCTCCAGGAACGCCCTTGTCTCGTCCTCGGTACTCGGCCCGAAGATGGTGTGCCGCGTGACCTCCACATCCGACCCGTAGGCGTGGGTGGTGGCGAAGTCCGCCACCGTGAATTCGCGCAGGAGCAGCCGCGGGGTCGCCAGTTCCATCCGCCGATCATACCCCTGCCCGGTGATGGCGTATGCTTGCGGGATGGCCGGACCACAGCGCGCGGTCGTGTTCGATCTCGGCAACGTCCTGATTCCGTGGGATCCCCGGTTCCTGTACCGGAAGCTCCTGCCCGACGAGGCGGCGGTGGAGGCGTTCCTGCGGGACGTCTGCACGGCCGAATGGAACCTCTCGCTGGACGCGGGCCGCGACTGGGGGGAGGCGGTGGCCGAGCGGATCGCCGCCCATCCGGCCCACGCGCCGCTCATCGAGGCGTACGACCGCCGGTGGGAGGAGATGCTGGGGGAGCCGATCGCCGGGAGCGTGGCCCTGCTCGAGGAGCTGGCGGCGGCGGGCGCGCCGCTCTACGCGCTCACCAACTGGTCGGCGGTCAAGTTCGCCATCGCGCGGGAGCGGTTCCCCTTCCTCGGCCGGTTCCGGGACATCGTGGTCTCCGGGGAGGAGCGGCTGGTCAAGCCCGATCCGCGCCTCTTCCGGGTCCTGCTCGACCGCAACCGGCTGCAGCCGGAGGCGTGCGTCTTCATCGACGACAGCCTGCCCAACGTCGCCGCCGCCGCCGCCCTGGGATTCACGGCGGTCCATTTCCGGTCGCCCGAGGGGTTGCGCGCGGCCCTGCGGGCCGCCGGGCTGCGGTAGCATGGCGGGGTGACCGCCCTCCCGTTTCTCGCCGGGCTGCTCTGGCTCGCGGCCCCGGCCGGAGCCGCGGGCGGGGTGACGGCCGCGACGCCCGGATGGTTTCCCTTCCCGATGCGCGGCGGGGAGCCGCTCCGGGCTCCCGCCAGTGTGGCCTTCCTGAACGACGCGGATGCGGGCGCGCCCGGCCGCATCACGGTGCGCGACGGCCATTTCTCCGATCCCGCGGGCCGGCGGGTCCGGTTCTTCGGAACCAACCTCACGGCGGACGCCTGCTTTCCCGATCCCGCCGACGGCCCCCGGGTGGCCCGCCGGCTGCGCAGCCTCGGGTTCAACCTCGTCCGCCTCCACTTCATGGACATCCGCGCGCCCGACGGCCTGATGCAGGAGGACCTGGTGACGATGGACGCGGCCCAGCGCGACCGGCTGGAGCGGTTCATCAAGGCGCTCAAGGACGAGGGGATCCGGCTGAACGTGAACCTGCACGTCGCGCGGCAGTACCCGGGCATCGCGGGCGCCACGGCGGAGCGGTTCGGGTTCGGGAAGGTCCTCGACCGGTTCTATCCGCCGTTCCTCGCCATGCAGCAGGCGTATGCGCGAGACCTGCTGATCCACGTGAACCCGTATACCGGGCTGGCGCTGGCGGCGGACCCCGTGGTGCTGTGCGTCGAGATGAACAACGAGAACACCCTCCTGCCGTTCTGGGGCGGCGGGCCGGACGACCTGCCCGAGCCGTACGCGGGGGAGCTGAAGCGCCAGTGGAACGCCTGGCTGCTGGCCAGGTACCGGACCCGCGCGTCCCTGGCGGCGGCCTGGGCGGCTGGCGCGCGCCCGGGGGGGCCGGAGCTGCTCCGCAACGGCGGGTTCGCGGCCGGGACGGATGGCTGGATGGCCGAGGCGGCGCACGGGGCGAAGGCGGAGCTCGCGGCGGGACGGGAGGGGCTGCGGTGGTCGTGCCTCGCGCCGGGCGCGGAAGACTGGAACCTCCAGCTCCACCAGACGGGCCTGACGCTGGCGGGCGGCACGGCCTACGCCGTGCGGTTCACCGCCCGGTCGGCCACGCCGATGGACCTTTCCGTCTCCGTGATGCTCGATACGGACCCGTGGTCGGGGCTGGGCCTGTCGCGCACCGTCCGCCTGACCCCGGCGTGGTCCGCGTTCGAGCTGGTCTTCACGGCCGGCGGCTCGCGCGGGCCCCGGGCGCGGCTCAACTTCAGCACCGGCAACCGGACCGGCGAGGTCGCGTTCAAGGCGGTCTCGCTCCGGGCCGCGGCACTGGCCGGGCTGGGCGACGGCGAGGATCCCGCGGTCGGGACGGTTCCCCTCCGCCCGTCCGGCGGCCCGCCGGCGGTGGGCCGCGATCACTGGGCCTTCCTCGTGGACACGGAGCGGCGGACGGCGGCCTCGCTCAAGGCGTACCTGGTCCGCGACCTCGGCGTCCGGGCGCTCGTCTATGACACCCAGGCCGGATACGGCGGCGTGGCCGGGCTTTTCCGGGAAGGCGAGGGCAGCGACCTGGTGGACGACCACGGGTACTGGGAACATCCCAGCTTCCAGGGAAGGGACTGGGACCCCGTGCACTGGACGATCCGGAACGTCTCGCAGGTCGGCGCGGCCTCGGGCGGGACGCTCGCCGAGCTGGCGATGCGCCGGATCGCGGGCAAGCCGTTCACCGTGAGCGAGTACAACCTCCCCGCGCCCAACGACCACGCCGCCGAGACGCTGCCGATGCTCGCCGCGTTCGCGGCGTTCCAGGACTGGGACGCGGTGTACGCCTACACCTACATGGACTTCAAGCGGGACTGGGACACCGACCGCCTCCCCGGCTTCTTCGATTTCTGCGGCCATCCGGGCAAGCTCGCCTTCGCCCCGGCGGCGGCGCTGGCCTTCCGGACGGCGCGGGTGGCGCCGGGCCGGGTGCCCGTGACGCTGACGCTGCCGGGCGAACCGGGAACGTACCTGGCCGCGGGGCGGGGCAACCCCTGGGACCTCTGGGACGGCGCGGGCACGCCGCCGTCCGCCGC
>CAYNUZ010000007.1:0-29510 GCA_964400385.1 uncultured bacterium
CCGCCTGCCTCGGCTCGCTCGCCAAGGGACCAGCGCATGCCTGACGAGGCGTTCGAGGCGTACTGGAGGATGCGCGGCGGCCCGGAGATCGTGGCGCTGAACGCGATCTTCGAGGGGCTGACGCTCCCGCTCGAGCAGGTGCAGCACCTGCTCTCGTTCACGCAGGAGCAGCTCCGCGCCGTCCTCTCGGCCGCCCGCCAGCTCGGGCTGGTCGAGTTCGACACCCAGAGCGTCACGTTCTACCTGCTCGCGCCCGACTCCTCGCAGCGCGCCCGGCTGGACTGGGACCTCGAGACGCACAAGGCCGAGCTGGCCGCCCTGGTCGCAAAAATCCGCTCCCAGCTCCTCATCCGCTTCCTCAGCACCCCGCCCCAGAGCTGACCTTCGCTTCCTTCTTTCCCCTCTCCCTTTTAGGGAGAGGGGGCTCTGGGGGTGAGGGTGCAGTAAGGGGCCCTCCCGGATTTGCTACCCTGAATGCCCGATGCCCGACGCTGCCGACCTCCGTTCTCTTCTCCGCTCCCGCCTTCGCGCCGCCGCCGAGGCCGCCGGCTGGGGGGAGCAGGCGCCCGCCGCCGCGGCCATTGTCCTCGAGCTGCCGCGCGAGTTCGCGCACGGCGACCTCGCCAGCCCGGTGGCCTTCTCCCTCGCCAAGGCGCTGAAGAAGCCGCCGCGCGAGGTGGCGGAGGCATTGGCGGCGAAGCTGGCCGCTTCGGCCGTCCCGGGCGTAAGCCCGGGGCTGGGCACCGACGACCTGCTGGACAAGGTCGAGGTCGCGGGCGGCGGGTACCTCAACTTCTTCCTCGGCGGCGCGGTCTGGCGGAACGTGCTGGAGACGGTGGAGTCCGCCGGGCCCAGGTACGGCCACGGGACGGCGCTCCAGGGCGAGAAGATCCTCGTCGAGTTCGTGAGCGCCAACCCCACCGGCCCGCTGCTGGTGGTGAACGCCCGGGCGGCCTCGTTCGGCGACGCCCTCTCCCGGATCCTCACGGCCCAGGGTGCGACGGTCGAGCGGGAATACTACGTCAATGACGCGGGGAACCAGGTGAACAACCTGGCGCGGTCCGTCGAGGTCCGCTGGCGGGAGCTGCTCGGGCAGGCCGCCGTCATCCCCGAGGATGGGTACCACGGCGAATACGTGAAGGAGCTGGCGGCGAAGCTCCGGGGGCGCCTCGGCGATGGGGTGCTCGACAAGCCGGAGAAGGAGCGGCTGGACGAGCTGCGGCACCTGGCGCTGCACGAGATGATTGCCGGGCAACAGGCGGACCTGGCCAGCCTGGACGTGCCGTTCACCACCTGGACGTACGAGGCGAAGGAGCTGCACGCGTCAGGGCTGGTCAAGGAGGCCCTCGCGAAGCTGGTGGCCGCCGGGGTCACCTTCGAAAAGGACGGCGCGATCTGGTTCAAGGCCACGGCCTACGGGGACGAGAAGGACCGGGTGGTGCAGAAGACCGACGGCGCCCCAACGTACCTCCTGCCGGACATCGCCTACCACCGGCACAAGTTCGCCCGCGGGTTCTCCCGGCTGGTCAACATCGTGGGGTCCGACCACCAGGTCGAGATGGCCACCCTGCGCGCCGCCCTCAAGGCCATCGGGGAGCCGGTGGACCGGCTCGAGGTCATCTTCACCCAGTTCGTCTCCCTGAAGCGCGGCGGCGAAAAGGTCAAGATGTCCAAGCGGGCGGGCGACGTCGAGCTGCTGCGCGACCTCGTGGACGAGGTGGGGAAGGATGCCACCCGGTTCTTCTTCCTCATGAAGACCCTGAACAGCCCGATGGAGTTCGACATGGACCTGGCCAAGTCCCAGTCCCAGGACAACCCGGTGTATTACCTCCAGTACGCCCATGCCCGGCTGTGCAGCGTGATCGCCCGGGCCAAGGAGGAGGGGATCGAGGGGCCCGCCGCGGCCGCCGCCGATCCGGCGCTGCTGGCCGAGCCCGAGACCCGGTTGGTGCTCCGCAAGCTCGCCCGCTTCCCGCTGGTGGTCGAGAAAGCGGCGCTGGGCCGCGCGCCCCACCTGCTCACCCACGAGCTGCTGGAACTTGCCCAGGCGGTGCACCAGTTCTATACTCATAACCGCGTTGTCGGCGCGGAGTCGGGTGAGGCTGCGCGTGCGCGACTGGCGCTCGTGGCCGCCGCCCGGCAGGCGATTTCGAATGGCTTGGAATTATTGGGAGTGACAGCGCCCGAACGTATGTGAGGGCGCCCTGAGCGGTCGCTGGTGTTAAACGATGGAAACAAGTCGAGGGGGAGGAACTCATGGCAGCTCCGCAGCATGTGAACGAGGCCGACTTCGATGCCAAGGTCTTGAAGAACTCCCTCCCGGTCCTCGTGGACTTCTGGGCGGAGTGGTGCGGCCCGTGCCGGATGATCGCCCCGATCGTGGACGACCTCGGTCGCGAGCTGGACGGCAAGCTGGCCATCGCCAAGGTGGACGTGGACGCCAACCCGCACCTGGCCGAGCAGTTCGGCGTGCAGTCCATCCCCACGCTCCTGGTCTTCAAGGGCGGGCAGATCGCCAAGCAGTTCGTGGGATATATGCCAAAGCCTGAGTTGAAGAAAGCCCTCGCCGAAGCCGGGGTGTCCTAACTCTTACTATCACTTCCTTCTTTCCCCTCTCCCTTTCAGGGAGAGGGGGGGCTTTGGGGGTGAGGGTAAGTCTTGCCATCACTTCCTTCTTCCCCCTCTCCCTTTCAGGGAGAGGGATGGGGTGAGGGTGCCGTCTCAGGGCCTTTAATGGCGGGAATTACAGCAATCCCCTTGAAATACCTCCCTATTCCTTCTATGTTCATTCCTTACCATGTTCTATCCCTCTGAACGCACGCTGAAGGCCGCCCCCAAGGGCCTCTACGACCCCTGGTTCGACCACGACGCCTGCGGCGTCGGCTCGGTCATTGACATCAAGGGGCGTAAATCCAACGGCCTGGTCGCGCAGGGCCGGCAGGTCCTCCTCAACCTGGCCCACCGGGGCGCGTGCGGGTGCGAGGAGAACACCGGCGACGGCGCCGGGATGCTCATCCAGGTGCCCCACAAGTTCCTCGCCAAGGAGGCCGGGAAGCTCAAGCTCAGCCTCCCCGCCGAGGGGCTGTACGGGGTGGGGATGCTGTTCATGCCCAAGGACAAGGCCGAATCCGAGACCTGCCGGGGCATCGTGGACAAACTCGTCAAGGAAGAGGGCCACACCCTCCTCGGCTGGCGGGACGTGCCCACGGCCAACGCCACCCTGGGCCCCACCGCGATCTCCGCGGAGCCGGCCGTCCGGCAGGTCTTCATCGGCCGGGCCCCGGCCGCCAAGGACCAGGATGAGTTTGAGCGGCTCCTCTATGTCCTGCGCCGGCGGATCGAGAACGCGGTGGCGGCGGCGGGGTTGGCGCACGGGGCGGACTTATACGTCTGCTCGATGTCCAGCCGCACCATCGTCTACAAGGGCATGCTCACGAGCCCGCAGCTCTTCGAGTACTTCCCGGACCTCATGGACGCCACGGTCGAGAGCGCCATCGCGATGGTGCACTCCCGGTTCAGCACCAACACGAACCCGTCCTGGGGCCGCGCCCATCCCTTCCGGTACCTGTGCCACAACGGGGAGATCAATACCCTGCGCGGGAACCTGAACTGGATGAAGGCCCGCGAAGCCCAGTTCAAGACCCCGCTGTACCCGGGGGACCGGATCAAGCAGCTCCTGCCGGTCCTGCTCGAGGACGGGTCGGACTCCGCGATCTTCGACAACGCGCTGGAGCTGCTGTACCTGGGCGGCCGGTCGCTGCCGCACGCCGCGATGATGATGATCCCCGAGGCGTGGGAAAAGCACACCACGATGTCGCAGGACAAGAAGGACTTCTACCGGTACCACGCCAGTTTGATGGAGCCGTGGGACGGCCCGGCGCATATCGCGTTCACCGACGGCAAGGTCTTCGGCGCGGTCCTGGACCGCAACGGGCTGCGGCCGTCCCGGTACACGGTGACGAAGGACGGCATCGTCGTCCTCGCCTCCGAGACCGGCGTCCTGCCGATTGACCCGGCCAACGTCGAGAAGAAGGACCGCCTCCGGCCGGGCAACATGTTCCTCATTGATACGGTCGAGGGCCGGATCGTGGACGACGCCGAGCTCAAGACCCGGATCTGCAAGGAGAAGCCGTACGGGGAGTGGGTGAAAGCGGGCCTGGTGGCCCTCGGCTCGCTGCCGGAATCCAAGGACGCTGCGCCGGCCGAGAAGCTGGACCTCCTGACCCGGCAGAAGCTCTTCGGGTTCACGCACGAGGACCTGCGCATCATCATGGCGCCGATGGCCACGAACGGCGAGGAGCCGGTGGGCTCGATGGGCACCGACACGCCGATCGCCGTGCTGTCGCGCAAGCCGCAGCTCCTGTTCGGGTACTTCAAGCAGCTCTTCGCGCAGGTCACCAACCCGCCGCTGGACGCGATCCGCGAGGAATTGGTGACGTCGCTGCGCGGCACGCTGGGCGCGGAAGGCGACCTGCTCTCGCCGGGCCCCGAGAACTGCCGGCAGATCGAGTACGACACGCCCATCCTCGACAACAAGGAGATGGGCCGGATCAAGGCGCTGCACGACGGGCCGTTCCGGTCGGTGACCCTCTCGCTGCTGTACGCGGTCAAGGAAGGGCCGGCGGGCATGGACAAGGCGCTCGAGGATCTCTGCGCCAAGGCGATGGCCGCGGTGGCCGACGGCCGCACGCTGATCGTCCTCTCCGATCGCGGCTCCCGGCAGGGGTTCGCGCCGATCCCGTCGCTGCTGGCGACGGCGGGCGTGCACCACCACCTGGTCCGCAACCGGGTCCGGACGAAGGCGAGCCTGATCATCGAGTCCGGCGAGCCGCGCGAGGTCCACCACTTCTGCCTGCTGATCGGGTACGGCGCGAACGCGGTGAACCCGTGGCTGGCGCTGGAGACGGTCTCCGACCTGGTGAAGCGCGGCGTGGTCTCCACCACCAACGGGGACAGCAAGGCCCTCTACGCCTATATCAAGGCGTGCAACAAGGGCGTGCTGAAGACGATGTCGAAGATGGGCATCTCCACGGTGCAGTCGTACCGCGGGGCGCAGATCTTCGAGGCCATCGGGCTGGGCCGGGAGCTGGTGGACCGGTACTTCACCTGGACCACGAGCCGGCTGTCGGGCATCGGGCTGGCGGAGATCGCCGCCGAGTCCAAGGCCCGGCACGACGACGCCTTCCCGGAGCGGCCGGTGCGGGAGCCGGACCTCCAGTGGGGCGGCCAGTACCAATGGCGGCGCGAGGGCGAGATCCACATGTGGAACCCGGAGACGATCCACCTGCTCCAGCGCGCGGTCCGGGACGGCGACTACGAGGCGTACAAGAAGTACGCGAAGAACGTGAACGATCAGGCCACACGGGAGTGCACCCTGCGCGGCATGTTCGAGTTCAAGAAGGGCAACCCGATTCCGCTCGACGAGGTCGAGCCGGTGACCGAGATCGTGAAGCACTTCGCGACCGGCGCGATGTCGTACGGCTCCATCTCCAAGGAGGCGCACGAGACGCTGGCCATCGCCATGAACCGGATCGGCGCGCGGTCGAATACCGGCGAGGGCGGCGAGGACGCGGACCGGTACATCCCGGACGCCAACGGTGACTCCCGCAACAGCGCGATCAAGCAGGTCGCGTCGGCCCGGTTCGGCGTGACCTCCGAGTACCTGTCGCAGGCGAAGGACCTCCAGATCAAGATGGCGCAGGGCGCGAAGCCCGGCGAGGGCGGACAGTTGCCGGCCCACAAGGTCTATCCGTGGATCGCCAAGACCCGGCACTCGACCCCGCACGTGGGGCTGATCTCGCCGCCGCCGCACCATGACATCTATTCCATCGAGGACCTGGCGCAGCTCATCTTCGACCTCAAGAACTCGAACCCGAGCGCCCGGATCCACGTGAAGCTGGTGGCCGAGGTGGGCGTGGGCACCATCGCCGCGGGCGTGGCCAAGGGCCGCGCCGATGTCGTCCTGATCTCCGGGTACGAGGGCGGCACCGGCGCCTCGCCGCTGTCGAGCCTCAAGCACGCCGGCATCCCCTGGGAGATCGGGCTGGCCGAGACCCAGCAGGTGCTCGTGCGCGAGAAGCTGCGGGACCGCATCGTCGTCCAGACCGACGGCCACATCAAGACCGGCCGGGACGTCGCCATCGCCGCCCTGCTGGGCGCCGAGGAGTTCGGGTTCGGCACCTCCGCGCTGGTGGCGGTGGGCTGCATCCTGATGCGGGTCTGCCACCTCGACACCTGCCCGGTGGGCGTGGCCACCCAGAACCCCAAGCTGCGCGAGAAGTTCATGGGCAAGCCCGAGCACGTGGTGAACATGATCACCTTCATCGCCCGGGAGCTGCGCGAGATCATGGCCGAGCTGGGCTTCCGCAAGCTCAACGACATGGTCGGCCGGGTGGACATGCTCAACACCTCCGAGGCGGTGGACCACTGGAAGGCGGGCGGGCTCGACCTGGCCCCGCTGTTCGTGAAGCCCGAGCACTGGGGCGAGACCCCGATGTTCAAGGTGCGCGACCAGGATCACCAGCTCGAGAAGGTGCTGGACCGCACCCTCATCGCCAAGGCGAAAAACGCCATCGAGAAGAAGGAGAAGGTCACCATCGAGTTGCCGATCAACAACGGTGACCGGACGACCGGCGCGATGCTGGGGTACGAGATCTCGAGGAAGCACGGCGGCGCGGGCCTCCCGGCGGATACCATCTCGGTGGCCTTCAAGGGGTCCGCGGGCCAGAGCTTCGGCGCGTTCATCCCCTCCGGCGTGACCTTTGCGCTGGAAGGCGACGCCAACGACTACCTCGGCAAGGGGCTGTCCGGCGGCAAGATCATCGTCTTCCCGGCCGCGGCCGCGACCTTCAAGGCCGAGGAGAACGTGATCATCGGGAACGTGGCCCTCTACGGCGCCACCAGCGGGGAAGCGTACTTCCGCGGATTCGCGGGGGAGCGGTTCTGCGTGCGCAACTCGGGCGCGATCGCCGTGGTCGAGGGCGTGGGCGACCACGGGTGCGAGTACATGACCGGCGGCCGGGTGGCGATCCTGGGCAAGACCGGCCGCAACTTCGCCGCCGGGATGAGCGGCGGGTTCGCCTACGTCCTGGACGAGGCGGGTGACTTCAAGATCCGGTGCAACCCCGACATGGTCGACTTGGACCCTGTTGGGAACCCGGATGACATTGCGACACTGAAGGAAATGATTGAGTCGCATGGCAGGCATACCGGGAGCCCTGTGGCCAAACGTCTGCTTGCCAGTTGGAGCGAGTCGGTGAAGAAGTTCGTGAAGGTATTTCCGAAGGATCTCAAGCGTGTATATGAAGACGCAATCAGAGCTGACTTGGCCGCAAAGGCAGGCAAACACTAATGGGCAAGCCCACCGGCTTCCTCGAGATCACCCGCAAGGGCATGCCCACGCGCCCGGTGCAGGAGCGCCTGAACGACTGGAAGGAAGTCTACCTTCCGATGCCGGTCGAGCAGGTCAAGGAGCAGGCCTCGCGGTGCATGGACTGCGGCGTCCCGTTCTGCCACACCGGCACCCCGATGGTCGCGGGCGCGGGCGGCATCGGCTGCCCGGTCAACAACATCATTCCGGACTGGAACGACCTCGTGTACCGGGACCGCTGGCGGGAGGCCATTGACCGCCTCCACGCCACCAACAACTTCCCCGAGTTCACCGGCCGCCTCTGTCCGGCCCCCTGCGAATCCTCCTGCGTCCTGGGCATCAACGAGCCCCCGGTCACGATCAAGTACATCGAGGTCAACATCATTGATCGCGCCTGGAAGGAAGGCTGGGTCACCCCGGTCATCGCCGAGCGGAAGACCGGCAAGAAAGTCGCGGTGATCGGCTCCGGCCCCGCCGGCCTGGCCTGCGCGCAGCAGCTCGCCCGGGTGGGCCACGCGGTCACCGTGTTCGAGCGCGCCGACCGCATCGGCGGCCTGCTCCGGTACGGCATCCCCGAGTTCAAGATGGAGAAGCGCCACCTCGACCGCCGGCTGAAGCAGATGGAGGCCGAGGGCGTGGTCTTCAAGACCAACCAGAACATCGGCGTGAACGTGGACGCGGTCCAGCTCAGGAAGGACTTCGACGCCGTCGCCCTCTGCGGCGGCGCCACGTGGTCCCGCGACCTCCCGGTGCCGGGCCGCAACCTCAAGGGCATCCACTTCGCCATGGAGTACCTGCCCCAGTCCAACAAGGTCCAGGAAGGCGACAAGGTCGAGAACCAGATCCTCGCCACCGGCAAGGATGTCATCATCCTGGGCGGTGGCGACACCGGCGCGGACTGCCTGGGCACGGTGCACCGCCAGAAGGCCAAGTCGGTGAAGCAGTACGAGATCCTGCCGCGGCCGCCGGAGAAGCGCGCCGGCGACAACCCCTGGCCCTCCTACGACAAGATCTTCCGCACCTCCTCGGCCCACGAGGAAGGCGGCGAGCGCGGGTTCAGCATCACCACCAAGGAGTTCATCGGCGAGAACGGCGCGGTGAAGGCCCTGAAGTGCATGAAGGTGGAGTGGGATCCCGCGGTGAACGGCGGCCCCCCGAAGATGCGCGAAGTCGCCGGCTCCGAGTTCGAGGTTCCGGCCCAGCTCGTCCTCCTGGCCCTCGGCTTTATGGGCCCTGAAAAGGACGGCGTCCTGGCCAAGCTCGGCGTCGAGCTGGACCCCCGCGGCAACGTCAAGGCCGACACCAACAAGATGACCTCCGTGGACGGCGTCTTTACCGCCGGCGACATGACCCGCGGCCAGTCCCTCATCGTGTGGGCCATCGCAGAAGGCCGCGCTTGTGCACGTGGTGTCGATCGTTTTCTTATGGGGAGCACTGAGCTGCCTTAGCTATCCTATTTGCGATAATTATGCTCGCGGTTCTCGAATGCTAGGCCTTGACTACTTTTCAATTTCTTTATTAGGTCCCGCTTCTGGTTCTTATCTGAAATTCCTTCGCGGTTAAGTCTCTCGCTACGGAGAGGAACTTGATTAAGGCCCTTCTGTCAGGTCAAAGGCACGCCCATTTGGCTTGACTTCAACCACCATAATGTGCTCTTTCAGTAGCATGCACCGAGATGAGGATATTGCTAGAGCAATTCGACAGCGTGACGTAGGCGCCATCGGCACGATGATGTTCGATGGAACACCCCCCTCTATTCGTGAGGGATTTAGAACAGAGACTGTACTTTGGGATTTCAAACGTGATTGTCCCAGGCTGGGTCGTGAGTCTGCTGGTAGTTGGGCGTCACTCGCGGTCGACGTGCTTGCTTTTCATAATTCCAGCGGCGGAATAGTCGTGTTTGGAATTGACAATGATTATCAATATTGCGGGGCAACAACGACACTAGATAGCAAGCTCGTCAATGATCAGCTCCGCAAATACCTACGAGACACGATATGGGTGGAATATCACAGATCTCACATCAGTCGAGATCAGAGATATCTCGGAATGGCATTGGTCCCTCCAAGAGGACCTCATGTTGAACGCTTTCGTATTGATGCACCTGAGATAAACGGGATACGGGCGTTCCGAACAGGCGATTCTGCAATTCGAGAAGGTGATTCTTCGAGGATAGTGAGGAAGGATGATGTTGCCACCCTAGATAGCAAAATTGACCTCACTAGCTTGGGAGAACAGTATGCGCTCGACGAACCTTACTTTCGAATTCTGAGCCCTGAATATTCGAGTTTCATCGAGAGGGCGGGTCCATGTTCTGATGTCGAATCCGCACTTTCGGATCCGCGAGCCTCAATTACCTCGATTGTAGGAATAGGCGGGACTGGAAAGACGGCATTGGCCACCTGGGCTGCAATTCGAGCCCATCGCAGGAAACAATTCCAATTTATCGCTTCTATTACCGCGAAAGATCGCGCTTTGTCGCCGAGTGGCATTCAGGCTCTTGCGCCAGGGTTGTCTAGTTTTGAGTCTCTTCTTGACAACGTGGCCGAGGTGTTGGGCTTTCCAGAAATTAAGGCGGATTCAGTGGAGTCTCGGGAGGCGACAGTTAGAGAGCTTTTGAAAAACAGTAATGGTCTTCTATTCGTGGATAATCTTGAGACGGTAGATGATGTCCGGATCATCAAGTTTCTTGACAGTCTTCCGGTCGGTGTGCGCGCACTCACCACGTCTCGCCGAGCTTCGGTTAGATATTCGGTTCATCCGGTTGACTTGGCAGGATTGACTGAAATCGAAACTAACGCTTACATATCACTGCTTTCAGGTGAACGACGTTTTGAGCATGTCTCAGAATTGTCCCAAGCCGAGCGTACTCGGATTGGCAAGGCGTGTGATGGGCTGCCATTGGCGATCCGGTGGGTACTTTCACGCTCAAAATCAGCAGGCGAAGCGTTGTCACTGGCTGATGGGATGAGGGGTGCTAATAGGCTAGGAGACGAACTGCTCGAGTTCTGTTTTAGGCACGTCTTCGACGAAATGCTTTCCCCCTGCGAAAAGGTTGTCCTTCAGGTGTTGTCAATCTTTCAGCGTCCTATGCCAATCGAAGCGATTTCAGTCGGCGCAAAGTTTCCTGCTGCCCAGGTCAGTGATGCCGTGGAGTCTTTGGCTGCAGATGCACTGGTACAGCGGCGTTTCGATCCAGTGAAAAACGACTACATCTATTTGCTTCCCACGGTTACGCGAACTTTTGTTTACAGTCAAGTGGTCCGTGAGGCGCCGCTCGAGAATCTAGTGCGATCAACTCTCGCAAGATGGTATGAGGCCAATGATATTCCAGATTCTACTTTGCGGGCAGTCGTAAGAGACATGCGACAGGGCAAAGGTAGCGCACCTGAAGCCGCATTGTTGGACCTTGCCACAGCGGCCGTGCGGCGCTCTGAATTTGACTCGGCTGAACAATATTATCGTCAGTCATTGCAGCGCAATCCAAAGAGCTGGAAGGCGGCGCGAGCATATGCCGAGCTTTGCAGGCACCAGTTGGGAAAGACGGCTGAGGCGATTCGACTCTATGAGCAGGCTGCTTCGTTTGCGCCAAGGAGTGGATTCGAGAGGGCTCTCATCTATCGGGAGTGGGGAATGCTGCTGCGTACCAGTGGGGATCCTGGAGCGACAGATGCCGCCATCGAGAAGTTTGAAATTGCACTCAAAGAAACGCCCAATGATGTCTTGGCGATTCATGCGCTTGCAAGCATGTTGTTCCGGAAGGCTGCATACGGAAGAGTAATTGCATTACTCGAGCCGCTCGCAAAACATTCGAGTGAGGATACGAGGCAAATGACAGTTCCCATGTTGCTGGATGCTTACAACCGCACCGGTGAATTGTTGAAAGCAGCTGAGTTGCGGCGCATCTTGGAGGGAGAGTCTCGATAGGGGAAGCCTTGGGGGACCTACTTAAGTAATTAAGTTGTGGGATTCGGGAACGTCCTTAAGTAGTTAAGTTGCAGGGAAGAATGGGGCCATGCTTAACAAATTAACGTTCTCGTAAACATAATATAGGGGACGTCCTTAAGTAATTAAGTTGCACCTGGGCAACGATGGGTCGAGGGACCTATCTGAATTACACTGGTCAACAATGAAGCGCAATGCGTCGCCATTGCTCAAAAGGAACACCCCGCTGAAAACCTCTCTTTGGGCTTTGGTGTCCCTGACCTTGCAAGGTTGCGCGACAATCGTGCACGGGCCGAATCAACGAATCGAAGTCGTAAGCGAGCCTGCTGGGGCGACGGTGGCCCTCAACTACGTTGAAGTCGGAAAGACGCCAACCCATCTCGTCGTCCCGCGATATCGCGCGGGTCTAGATATCCAGCGGGGATGGGTCTGGAGGGGTGGTTGGCTTGAACGGGGAGAGGGTATCGCACCGAATTACCAGCCCGCCGTCAATGACGAAGTGGTCGTCCTGCTCGACGGGTATGAAACTCAACGCGTCACGCTCGCACATCGATTTGCGTGGTCGACGCTGATTTACGACTTTGGGCCCGGGATCGAGGAGTGTCTGGTTTCGTTGTTCTCAAGCAAGAATCGAGTCGCCACCCACCGTGAGGCCGGAGGCATCTTTCTTGCCCTCGGGGCGATCTCCTTCCTCTGGTTGGAGCCGAGCGGGGGCGGCATGTACCGGCGAACCCCAGATCGAATACATGTCACCCTTCTACCTCGACCAGGAGCTCCTGCGAGGCCTCCTGCGCCGCCGTCAACAGAACCGGCCCGGCCGGAGTCTCCGAATCCGCTGCAATTCTGAGTGGGCATGAAATGGGAGACGTATCTGAATGTCTTTATAGCTCACCAGCGGTGTCGCAGGACCTTCTCGGTATTCTGCATCCCAGTGGGGCGGGCCAAGCGGCCCGCCCCGATTGCGTGCAGGAGTTGCCGGGCTGATCTACCGGCTGGTAAACGACTCTGAACGCTCCATCTGGTCGGCGATCCTGAGCAGAAGGACGTCCAGGTTGCCTCCCTGGTCGCCGGCCCGGGTCATCTCAACATAGAACGAATTGAACACCTCGGGATGGGCCGCCAGGGCTTCCGGGAAGTTGGCGCCCCCCTTGAGCGCCTGGGCAACCTGAGGGAGCACCCCGGCCAGGGCGGCATCGTTTTGCCCTTCGCTGATGATTGACACGGCTTGTGTCAGCGGCAGGCCTGTTGAAACCATCACGCTCAACTGGCGGGTGAACACCAGCAAGGGGGTGGGGGCTCCGCCCTTCTCGATCAACCCGGCGAGTCGCTCCAGCATTTCGTCGAGCCGGCCGGTCTCCTCTCCCGCGATCACCAGGTTGATAAACGTTGCGTCGAAGTACCGTGGGTGCTTCTTGAGCGGGTCGGAGACACCCTGTCCCTCCCGGAGCGCGGACCGGACCTCGATCAAGGCCTTCTTGAGCCCGGGGTCCACCACGGCATCGGTGGCGATCTCGAATCCCCGGACGATCCGAACTCCCGAACGCTGCAAGGAGGCGAGGGTCAGGGCGAAATTGAACAGATCCTTACGCAGGGCGTCCGGCGTGGTGGTCATGGGGGCCTCCTGGGGGTGGGGTGCACGGGATTCGACATGGGCTTTGAGCGCGGGCCAGCTCGGGAAGCCGTACTCGCGTGCAATCATAAGCTGGGACTGCGCAACCGTCAGGGCGGCGCCGGCTTCATTGGCCAGGGTCCTGAGAGTATCCAGGGCACGGACTCGGACGCGGGCACCGGGGTCGCCGCGGTCGAACGCGCGGGAAAGCTTGTCGGCCTGATCCTTCAGGTGTTCAAGGCTGGGAGCTGCAGGCAGGACTTTGTCGGGGCTCATCGTAACCTCCTTTCGAGTGTGCCCGGCGGTCCACTGCGCCATGGCGAAAGAAGGTTGTTCCTCAGTTGTGCGGCCGACTGCTGGTGGGGCTCACCCCTTTCCGTGGACCGGTGGCTGCCGTTCAGCCTTACCCTCACCGTACGTCTCCCCACCCGTGAAGTCAAGCTCGGACGCAATCAATGGACACGATCAACAGGGGAGTCGGGGACGCGATCAATGGACTGGGTAGCCCGAAACTGCGAGCGCGCCTCAACGGCCTAGATTCTCTCCAGTCTTTGAACCGTATGATGAAGAGGATGGAAACTTCCGCTGAGGGCATCCGGCTCGTGGTCAATGCAGACGATTTTGGGGTCTGCCACGCGGTGAACGAGGGGATCGTCAAGGCCTTCCGCGAAGGCATCGTCACCCAGACCTCGATCATGGCGCCGACGCCGTGGTTTCCGGAGGCCGCGTCCCTGGCCAGGCAACACCGGATCCCGGTCATCCTGCACTCGACATTCACGGCGGAGTGGGACAACGTGCGCTGGCGACCCCTCACCGCCGGTGCGAGTCTGGCGCGAGCGGACGGGACCTCGTGGCCATCGGTTGAGGATGCGGTGGCCCACCTGGTGCCGGCCGAGGCGGAGGCGGAGCTGGAAGCCCAGTACCAAGCGATCGTACGGGAGGGCTTGCGGCCGCTGGCGGTGGACTTTCACATGGGTATCGTGAGCGAGGCGGCGATGCGGAGTGTGGCGGCGCGACACGGGATACCCGCGTGCTGCAACGAAGTGTCGGGGGAAGGGTACGACACGACCGCCATGCTCTCGGACATGCCCAGGGAGCGAAAGGTGCCGTGGCTGCTGGAGTGGCTCGCCGGGCTCGCCCCGGGGCTCCATAGGCTCCTCTGCCATCCGGGAGTGGATTCCCCCGAACTGGGCGCCCTCACGTCACGGAAGGATTGGCTTTCCCCCTGGGCGCGCGAGTATCGCATTTCTGACACAGAGGCGCTCTGCGATCCCCGGGTTCGTGAATCGATCAAGGCCCGCAAAATCAAGCTGACCAGCCTCGCTGAAGCAGGCGGCACTAGCTAGGACGGGGTTTAGTCATTCGTAGAGACGTGACATGGGATGCGAAGGCGGGGAGGGACAGAGATGCAGTTGACTGATGGATTCGGCGGACTGCTTCCAGTATTTACACTTTTGCTTGGATTTGCTGCGAGTTCCCTAAACGAATGGTTCCGAGACAAGCGAGCCAAGAATCGGGAGCATGAAGCGAGAATGGCTGCGAGGCGCGAAAGGCTATCCGATCGAAGAGCGGACTTTCAGCGGCAGACGCTTCTTGACCTTCAGGAAGCAGTTTTGGTTGTGACTCGGTCTCTCTGGTCTCTGCACAGCCACGATTTGGACGTAGCCAGAACTTCCGGGCACTGGGAGTTGAGATTAATTCCAGAAGAGTTGAATCAAGAACACGCAAGTGCCAATGCCAAGACCATCTTGCTTGCTGCGCGCGTTCGCAACGACGAGATCCGCAGTTTGGCGGGTCAATTGCGAGATCGTGGGAACGTCGTCATGTTATGCGACTCAGAGACGTCTTCTCGCCGGGCCATTCAAAGTATCGACGAAACCTTTCTGAATCTCAACGAGAAGATTGGAGAACTGCTTCGGAAGCTGGATGATGATGCTGCCTTCTAGATTGCGACATTTGGGGACTTGATTGAATAACTTGATAGCTCTTGGCAAGAAGAGATCGCTTCACTAGGTGTGGATCTTCTCCTGCCTGGCCATCATGGCGAGCAGGACGGCCATGCGCCGCGCCCGGGTCTCGGGCTGCTTCGCCGTCGCAAGCCGGTAGCCGATCGCGTAGGTGTTGGCACGGTTGAGGGTCCGGAAGAACGCCAGCGCCTTCGGGTTCTTCGCCAGCGCCCGCATGAAATCGGCGGGAACGGTCATCGTGGCGGGAGAAGCGTATGCCCATCTCCACCGGCCATCCTTCTTCGCCGCTTCGATCGCCGCCAGCCCGGCAGGGCGCATCCGGCCGGCCTTCATCAGCCGTTCGGCATGGGCGGTGTTGGTCTTGGACCAGCCACTCCGCTTCGTCCGGGGTGTGAACCGCTGGAGCCACGAAGAGGCATCCCCGGCGGCCTTGACGGCATCAATCCAGCCGTAGCAGAGGGCGGCATCCAGCGCCTCGGCGTACGTCACAGAGCGGATTTCCGATCCCTTCTTGGCAATGCGGAGCCACACGCCCTTCGATGTCGTGTGGTTTCGCTCCAGCCAGCGTTCCCAGGCGGCGAGAGTTGGAAACGAGAGAGCAGTTTTTGGTGGGGGTGTCATGGCGCGGAAGGATTATAGTCAATGGCATGGCGATGAAGCCCCCGAATCCAGGCCAACAATTGAAGGGACGCAGTCCCATTGTCAAGTTGGGTAAAGGTGAAAGAGTTTCATTGCCACCTTTGCTGAAAGCCATCGTCCGTGGCAATGATCGAGCCGCGATCCGGTTGATCAGGTCCACGCCTGCCGGGCCGTGGCCGGTTGCTCCCGGGTGGGCATGGCTGCCGCGGTTCGCGGTCGCGGTTGTGCAAGGCGATTCCCCGCTGCACCTTGCCGCAAAGAAGGCGCATCTCCGGATCGTGCGCCTGTTATTGCGGTGTGGCGCAGATCCGAACGCAGTCAATATCCATGGCCATCGGCCGCTGCATGCCGCTGTGGGGTGTACTCCGGAACACCCGCCTGCCCGCCACCGGAGGCAGGTCGAGATAGTCCGGGCACTGGTCAAGGCCGGAGCCGATCCCGACCGCCGGGATATTCGGGACGTCGCCCCGCTGCACACGGCGGTCCGGGTCCGTTGCGTGGCATCAGTGCGAGCGCTGCTGGATTCCAGCGCTTCTCTGCGTGCGCGAAACGGCGCGACGGGCGCAATGCCGCTGCACCTGGCGGTCCGGACGACCGGCCGGGGCGGCTCCGGCGGAGCCGCTGCGCGCGCGGCGCAGGCGGCGATCATCTGCCTCCTGCTCGACCGCGGCGCCTCGCCCGGTGACCGGGACCGGCGCGGCCGCACCGTCGCCGCCTGGGCCAAGGGAACTCCCGCCGAGGCCATGCTTCGCACGGGTTAGGACAGCCGAGCGGAGCAGGGGACTCCGCAAGATAACCAGGCACCCCCCTGCCAGAAGAGACCGCTTCCCAATGGCTAGAATGATGCGTGATGAAACAAACCATCCCCGGTGGCGTCGTCCATTCACTTCCTGCCGATCTGCGGAAGGCGCTCCTTTCCGACCGTGCGGCTCGAGCCAAATGGGAGAGCCTGACGCCACTGGCGCGCAACGAGTGGATTTGCTGGGTCACGTTCTTCAAGAAGGAGGAGACCCGGGCTGATCATGTCAGGCGGACCGTCAGCGAGCTGAACGAGGGGATCCGCCGTCCCTGCTGTTGGATCGGCTGTATCCATCGCACCGACAAGCCGGTGAGCCGTTCGGTGAGGGGTATTCTCGCCCGGCGATCAGAGGGGCGGAGAGTCAGGAGGTCGCGGCCTTGAAACCTGGTGAAGAGGGGGAGGTAGACTGAGCTCGATGACCTCCTACCTTGCCATTCTTCTTGCGTGCGCCCAAGCCGGGGCTGCTGTCGCTGCCGTGGATGCTCCTCGGGCCCAGCATCTGATGCGGGCGGCCCAGGACCGGTTCGACCGCGGGAAGTACAACGAGGCGATCCGGTATGCCGAGGCAGCGGCGAACGCCGACCCGCGACGGTGGGAGGCCTGGCGGCTGGATGGCGATGCCCGGTTGGCGCTGGGGGACCGGGAGGGCGCGCTGACCGTCTACGCGTATTCCCTGTTCATCAACCCGGAGCAGCCGGATCTCCGCAAGCAGGTCGGCTCGGTGGCGACGTCAACGCGTCCTCCGACGCCACCCGGGCTGGACACCCGGGCCATGCGGCCCATCGCCACGGGCGTTGAGTTCCTCGGCGGCTCGATGACGCTGGCGAGCGCCTCCTTTTCATTCGTGCTCGATCCGGAGTGGTCCGCCGGATTTCAGGTCGGCGGCGCGCCGGCAGGACTGGTCGGCGTCGGGGTCTCTGCCATCCACTACTGGGGGGAGGAGTCTTCGGCGCCGTTCGCGCTCGTGGGAGGGGCGGCCGACTATTGGTCCCTGAATGACCACTTCGTCACGGTGTTGACAGGTGTGGGGTATGAGTGGAGGTGGCCCGGTGGATTGATGATTCGACTGGGGGTCTATGGCCACTTGGAGGTTTACGGTTCCTCGGCATTCGACGTCTCGGGTGACGACGGCAATTCGTGGCACTCGGTGGGCGGGATCGTCTGGCCAGGGATCACCGTCGGGTTTGCGCGCTGACACCCCTGCACCTACGGGTGGATCTTCTCTCGCCGGGCCATCATGGCGAGTAGGACGGCCATTCGATGCGCCCGGGTCTCGGGCTTCTTCGTGGTCGCAAGGCGGTAGCCGATCGCGTAGATGTCGGCCCGGTTGGTAGAGGAAGGGACGTCCTTCAATCTTGTTGGGCCCCAATCCGCCCGAGACTCGCTCAACGGTATTCGGAGGATTTCACGATCACTGCGACGTACGAAATACCGCCGCGAGGCAGAACCCGGGCAACACGCCATCCTGTTCCGATAAGCAGCCCCTTCACCTCGGTCGGCGAGGCCATGAGGTAATCGAACCACGGACTGACACGCGCGCCAAAGCGGACACGAAGCCGAAGCTGCCCCGGCAGGCGTCCGTGCGCACGATTTGCACGTTGATAGGCGAGATGGTCCGGGTTCGAGGTGTGATGAATGTTGAGGCTGCCCGCGAAGATTCTGGCTTGAGGCGAGGTGGCCCGCCCGATGGCCTTGAGAATGCGCCTGGCGCGTTGCGGGGTCCCCAGCAAACCCAGGTTGTGTCCGAACAAGATGACAGAATCGAAAGCCTCGCCGGCAAGGCGGTTGACGTGCTCGATACCGAGTACGCGGGCGTCCTTCAGTCCACGGTCCCGACAGACACGAATGGACAGGGGCGAAGCATCGATGCCGGTCACCTTGAGGCCTCGGCGCTGCAAGGCCAGGGCGTGACGGCCTGCACCGCAGCCAATATCGAGCACACGCCCCTTGATTTGCGGCATCGCAAGCTTCTCGCCTCCGCTCCAGCGGGCCGTGGAATCGAAGTAGATGGCGCCGGTCATGTGGTCGAGATGGCCATCGTTGCGCTCGATGAAATGCGTGCTGTCCCGTCCCCCGGCATGGGCCCAGATCATCCGACCGAACGCGTCCTGATCCCTCTTCATGTTGGCGACATCATATCAACGGCCTGAGCGTAGTATGGCCATGCACGGTGACCAAACGTGGGGACCAGGGGCGCTATCAAATGATCATGTCACGTCCATGAAGGGAGACAGCGTCCCTCGATCTTCAGGATGGTTATCGTCCGACATCTTCGGTCCCAATTGCCTATGA
This sequence comes from uncultured bacterium, assembly GCA_964400385.1. Taxonomy (GTDB): domain Bacteria; phylum Oederibacteriota; class CAKKQC01; order CAKKQC01; family CAKKQC01; genus CAYNUZ01. The sequence goes on from CAYNUZ010000007.1 coordinate 18,621, forward strand.
TTGCTCCGTGGCCCCTGTGAGCTCAAGACGAGGAAGCGCCCCCAGGCATCTTGGACTTGTAATCCTGCCGATCCTCGCGGCCGGCCTGACCGTCGGCATGTGCCTTTGGTTCGTCGGACTTGCTCCCGCCCCACCGTCGCCTGGAATCGCCGTGGACGCGTTCTGTATGCGGCCGCATGTGCTCCCGCTGCAAATCAAGGATGGGCTTATTGCGGAGTCCGGGGTAGTGCCAGAACAGCCCAAGGCGGGGTCCCCGGCCCCCCTGCCCGATACTCCCGCGAGCCGGACCGCACGCATCCAGAATCTCAGGGGTATCTGGTCGCTGCTCGCGTGCGCGCTTGCCCTCTCGAGCATCGTGACGCTCATCGTCTGCATGTTTGTCATGGCCGTCCTCGAACGGGGCAGAGGGGTTAGGAGGATTGGATTTCCCGCAGCTCTCGCGGCATTCCTCGTGGTGATCCTGAAATGGACGTGGTGCGCCAAGGGCCTGAAAGGCTTCTTTCCTGAGGTGATCGATCTTCAATGCCTCCTGGCGAGGCTCAATGCCGGCGATGCATCAAGGCTGCGGAACATCTGGGTCCTTTTGGGTTCCGCAGGCTGGATGACGGCGCTCGGTGGAGTGGCGACCACCTCCTTCCTGGTCTTCAAGGTCGACGAGAGGGAAGCAGGCCGGGGCGCGGAGCGTTGCGAGAGGCTCCTGAACCTTCTCCTCTATGTCATCTCGATCGAGCTGGCGATCCAGGTCGCCCAGCTTTCGTCCGCGCTCGATTGGGCGGGTGTCTATGGTTCCACATCGACCTTGCGAGCCGCGCTGCACGGGCTTGCGGTCGCCCAGGCCACGGATTTCGGTCTGGGGAGCTCGTTGATGCTCCTTGCCACGTATCTCTCCGGGCTCGTCGCGATACGCATCAGGGCTGGTGGTCTGGAGTCATTGATCCAGGCGGGGATCGACGGGGGACCGGCCGGTGCGCGGGGGGCTCGGGGGCTTGATTTGCAGTCGATCATTCCACGTTCCCTGGCCCTGATCGCGCCCTATCTGGTCGGGCTCTTCGCCGCCGCCGTCGATTTCGCGCGCGGGATCAGGTAACGTCGGCGAGGCGAGCGGAGGAAAGAACAATGGTCGTCATTGCCAGTGCGGGCACGTCGGGCGGGGCTGGGGAGAGTCTTTCGAACTTCAGCTTCCCATCAATCAAGTGATCCGAGGATCATCCCGGAACAATGTTCTGTTCACGCCGCGCCGGACCCGAAGGTACGCGCCAATGTCCAGTCGCCCCGACGCTCCCACCTCGTCTGGCGGCTGGCATGAGTTCCCAATGAGAATGGCAACAACGCTTGGATCCGTGATTCGCGCCAGGAAGGTCTCGGTAGCGTCATGGACGATGGGGTTGTTTCTCCTGAATGTCGCGGGCTGCACGGACAAGCTCGACTATAGTTCGCACTGCGATGGAACGATGCTCCGTGGACTGCGCGGAAAGCTGGTCGCGCTGCGATCCTTCGAGTGCCACGATGATGCCATCAAGGATGTGAGAACAATGACTTCCGGAGGGGCACGAGAGATCGCTCGACTCCATCGAAAGGGATTCGTGGAAGTATTCGGGCGGTTCTTTACTCTCGAAGATCAGGCAGCAGGAGAGGCACCGTCATTCTCAACAGGTGAGCCGGCTGTGAATGAATGGGCAAAGGCCGCGGCGGGGGAGTCAACCGCGGCAGCCGTCTTTCTTGTGCGCAACTCGTATGCATATGAAATGCAAACCGGGAGTCTCAAGGACTGGTTTGTCGAGACCTTGGCCAAGCACATCATGCCCGAGAAGTGGGTTGGGATTCTCACCGGGCCCTCGCAGATTCAAGCGTATGATCTTGTTTCCGACGTCTGGTTGGTGCGCCGGGATGGAGCGGTGGCTTGGCGTTTCTTTGGGAAGGGCCAGGCCTTCCCCTCGTTCAAGGAGATGTTCAGGCCGGGCGAGTTTGTGCGTAGCGTCGCCGGATTGGATCCATCGGAACAGGGCCTTGCCAGGGTGCTGTCCGGAATGGCGGAGTCTTACACCACCTATCTGGGCTGGGTCATGGACCAGGACTTCAAGGGAAATGCAAGAACCAATTACTATTCAGATTATCCTTCCGAGCTGAGGCGTCGCGGCCTCGGGATATTCCCGGCGCGCGATCGATCCCATACCCCGTTCGTCCTGGGCTATGATCCTACTGAGATTGACATATCCAAGCCATGATGCGGAGATTGTCCAGGCGGAACGAACGAGGGAGGTGAATCGATGTGGCCCTTTAGTCCTTCCTACAATTCTCTTTGCGAAAAGGCGATCAAGGCGATCGAGGCGCATGACTTGGGGAGAGCGCTGAAGATCTTGAACCAGGCGATCGGGATCGAGCCGAATAATCCCAGGGCCCACGGATGGGTCGCCATGGCCTATGTTGATGCCGCGAAAGAGGTCTTACAGGGAGCACGGGTCGCTGAACTCGATGAGATCGTGAAGACGGCTGAGCAAGCGTTCGAGTCCGCCATCTCTTTCGAGCGTGATCCGGTCATGAAAGCGGAGTTTCTCTGGCAAAAGGCGTGCCTCTACGGCGTCCTCGGGCGATCAGAGGAACAACATCGCGCGCTGGCTGCTGCAGATGAAGTTTCGCCGGGGTTTGTCAAGGAGAGGCAGGATGGGCTCTTGCGCGCCGCCTTCGGAGGCGTTCGGTAGGAACCGGGAAGGTGTCTGAATACCTTGGTCAGTCGCCAGGTTGTCACCTCGTGAAGACGTTAGGAGAGCAGTGCTGATCTGCGCGGCACCTTTGTGCTTCGTGTTGGCCGGATTGGGCATACACGCGCAAGGCTTGTCGGGCGCCTCCGGTTCGACGACTTTGAGCGATGGGGCCAGGCTCCCCCAGCCGATCGCTGAGAGCGCGACGAGGACAGGCCTCGGCGCGCAGGGCGCCGGACGGTCGGCCGGCAACCCCAGCCTCAGTGATGGTGAATGGGCTCTGCACAAATGTAGAGAGCAGCAGTGGAGATGGGCTGGCATAGGCGCCGGAACCGGCGGCATCGCAGGGTTTGTCGTTGCCAAGTATCGCGGAAGGAATGTACCTCCTCCAAACCTGGAATCGCCTGGAAGCCCGGCTCCGCCCGGGACACGCCAGCTCCGTCGCGAGGAGTGGCAATTCACGTTGATGGGGGCGATCTCCGGCGCGCTTCTGGGATGGCTGATCAGCCCTTCATGCACCCATTAGGAATGATTTAGGATGTCATGTGTGATTCCTAATCTCTTCAAGGAGGAGCGTTGCTGAAATGAAGATGGCCTTGCTCATTACGTTCGCCGTCGTCGCGTTCATCGCGTTCGCGATCCTGCAGTACGGCCGGTCGAAGGTGCAGCCGGACGGGACGCTGCTGCTGCAGAGCCAGGCGCCGCTGGCGGCGGACGGGGAGCGGGCGTTCGACCGGATCCTTTCGCCGGAGGGGCTCAGGGCCTGGTGGCTGGGGCCGCTGAGGAAGGTTGAGGCGACCCCGCATTGGCCGAAGCCGGGCGAGAAGCTGACGTTTGAGATGGGGAAGTCGCCCGTCACGTACGTCTCGACAACGCTCGACCGGCCGCACAAGCTCGTGGCCCAGGCGGTCTATCCCGACGGCCGGTCGGTGGTGATCCAGGAGTTCCTGGGGGCCGCGGAGGGCGGGCCCGCCTACAAGAAGACGGTCGTGATCACGGTCAATCCCGGGACCAGCACCGTGGGCAAATGGTTCCTCGGTGCCATCGTCGGCATTTCGGTGCCCTTCGAGGTGAAGCGGGCCGTCGCCTTCGCCAACAAGCCGTAATTCTCGTGGTTGACACACCGCGGGCGCGGATCCGGGGTACATTGAGTCCGGCATGGCAGATCTGATCGGTCCAGGGATTCCCGGTCCCCACCCGGGGATGGATGAGGCGCCGTCATCGGGGCGCGTCTGGTGGGTATGGATCTTCCTGGCGGGCATGGTGGCCGGCGGCCTGCTGGTGGTCGGGATCTGGACCTTTTACCTGTCCAAGGACGACGCCCCGAACGGCGGGGTCAAGCTGACGAGCGAGATGGAAGGGTACGCCCTGGACTACATCAAGAAGAACCACCTCCTGAACGCGACCGAGCACCTCGTCTGCTACCTCGACCTGACCAGCCACAAAGCCACAGAAGCTGCCATTCTCACGAGCGAGCGGATGCTGTACCACCACGCGCCGAGCACGTTGGTGTTTCCGCTCGGGGACATCGCCTCGGTGGAGCGGACGACGGACAGCCTCTCCATTGACTACCTCATCGTGACCAACCGGTTCGGCGAGGTCATGAAGATCACGATCTACGACCGGGACGAGAGCGATACGTTTCTGCACGCGATCGAGGCCACCCGCAAGCGGTTCCGCGCTATAGAGAAGGGACATATATGAGATCTTGCGATTCTCGGGCTGCGGAGCATCGCCTCGGTCACCGGAGGCGGCGGGTAGGATAGGGCGTGCGATGCGCGGCCCCCATATTCTCTGGACTGCCCTGGCGTGCCTCTGGCTCCCGCATCAGGCGGGGGCGGATCCTACCGGAATGAATGATCGCCTCGTCATCACCCCCAAGAAGGGCGTCGGGCACTGGGGTCACAAGATGCCGGAAGCGCCGGACGTCCTCGGCTGCTCGTGGTACTACAACTGGGGCCCCAAGCCCGCTTCCACGGCGGCACACACCAAGGCCGCCTTCGTGCCCATGTTCTGGAGCGGCAAGGACGTCACGCCGGAAAACGTCGCCTACGAAAAGGCGTCCTCGCACGGCGCACTCCTGGGGTTCAACGAGCCGGATGGCGATGGCCAGGCGAACATGACTGTCGAGGAGTCGCTTGCGCTCTGGCCGCAGCTCGAGGCCACCGGCCTGCGGCTGGGGAGTCCCGGGACCACGACGGGCGCCAGGTGGCTCGATGAGTTCATGGCAGGCGCCAAATCCCGGCACCTGCGCGTGGACTTCCTCTGCCTGCACTGGTATGGCGACATCACCGCCCCCGATGCGGTGGGCCGCCTTAAAAAGTACCTGGCGGGGTACTGGAATCGGTACTACCTGCCCATCTGGCTGACCGAGTACTCCGGAGCCAATTTCGACTACCACGTGCGGAAGGCAACCGAGCAGGATAACGCCGAGTTCGCGAAGGCCTCTGTCGAGATGATGGAGACCCTCCCGTATGTCGAGCGGTACGCCTGGTTCGCCCCGCTGGTCTCGGCGGACGACCAGTACTACCCGACGGTGGCGCTGATCTCGCCGGACGGTTCCTTCACGCCCGTCGGCCTCGCCTGGCGGACTGTGCCAGTCAAGCGATAGGGAAGGGGTTGATTTCATCGTCGCATCGGTTCGCGACAGTGTTATGCTCCGTCCATGAGCTTTCCCCGGATGGACAATGTCGCCATCGTTGTGGACGACCTGGACGCCGCGATCGCCTTCTTCAAGGAGCTGGGCCTCAGGGTTGAAGGGAGGGCGCATATCGAGGGAGCGTGGGCGGACGATGTCGTCGGTCTTAAGGGCCTCCAGTCTGAAATCGCCATGATGAAGACGCCCGACGGCCGCGGCGGCGTGGAGCTGTCGAAATACCACCGGCCGAAGGCGCGCAAATCCACTCCCCGGATCGTTCCGCCCAACACGCTCGGGGCGCACCGCATCATGTTTCAGGTGAAGGATATTGATAAGGTTGTCGCCCGGCTCCACAAACATGGCGCCAAGCTGCTTGGCAAAGTGGCCCAATACGAGAACCTCTACCGCCTCTGCTACCTCCGCGGCCCCGACGGCATCATCGTCGCTTTGGCCGAGAAAATCAGTTGAGATTCTCCTACCCTTTCGGCTGAAATCTCCGGGCTACTTCGTGTGGAGCGAACGCCCGCCGGGAGACGAGTCGGGGAGTGAAAAGATCACTTACGGCAAAGACGCCATGGTGTGCGCTTTCATCATCCGGGCCGGAGTATAATTTCCCCATGTGTTGCCGGAGCGTGCCTCGCATGCCCCGCCGGTCACTGAGGTGATTGCTCCGGTGAGGCGGATCGTCGCGGCCATGCTGCTCGTGGCCGCGGCAGGGCACGCGTGGTCGGCTGACCCGAACTGGTTCGCCAGGGCCTCGCTGCCCACCTCCCGGTACGGCCTTGCGGCCGGGGTCGTGGGCGGGACGCTCTATGCCGTCGGCGGGTATTGCGGGATCGGGACCCTCGAGGCCTATGACCCGAGCACGAATGTCTGGACGGCGAAGGCCTCCATGCCGACCGGGCGGCTCTACCTGGGCGCCGGAGTGATCGGCGGGACGCTGTATGCCGTCGGGGGTTCGTGGGGTTCGAATTACGCGACGCTCGAGGCCTATGATTCCGCCACGAACTCCTGGACCGCCAGGACTCCGATGTCCTCGGTCCGGACGAACCTGGCCGCGGCCGCCATCGGCGGGACGTTGTATGCCGTGGGCGGAAGCAATGCCGGTGCGCTGACCACCCTCGAAGCCTATGACCCGGCGACCAACACCTGGACGATCAAGGCTGCGATGCCGACCGCCCGGTCAAAGCTGGCCGCTGCCGTCATCGGGGGCACCCTGTATGTCGCGGGTGGATCGAACGGCGGCTCACTGGCGACCCTGGAAGCCTACGACCCGGCGACGAATTCGTGGACGACGAAGGCCTCGTTGCCGGTGGCGCGGGACAGCATGGGATGCGCCGTGGCGGGCGGCAAGCTCTACCTGATGGGGGGGTTCAACTCGGCGGGATTCGGGACGACGCTGGCGACGGTGGACATGTACGATCCGGTCACCAACACCTGGAAGGCCATGAGCCCCATGTTGACGGCCCGGCTGTACCTGGCCGGCGCCGCGATCGGGGGGACCCTCTATTCGGTCGGCGGTTTTGACTCGTTCACGGGGTGCATGGGGTACGTCGAGGCCGGATATGCCGGCCCGGTGCTTTCCCGCGCCATCGCCGTCATGGCCCCCCAGGCTTCCGTGGGCCAATGGATCACGGTGGTGCTGACCGTCACCAACACGGGCCAGGGCGTCGTGAACGCGATGACTCCGATGATCCAGATCAATCGCGGGTCGGCCCTGGTGGTGCCCGAAGGAACCGTGACGCCGGCGGGGCCCCTGACGCTCGGGGCCGGCGCTGCCCAGTCGTTCACCTGGACCTACAGCGTCAGCGGGATCGGGACGGTCTCGTTCACGGCGACCGCGATCGGGACGGATGGCGGAACCGGGGTTCCCGCCTGGACCAGCGCCACGGGCACCTTGAACAGCCTGGCCGGCGCCGTGGCCGTGGCGCCAACGCCGCTGTCGGTCGGCCAGTGGATGAGCATCGTCCTGACGGTGACCAACAATGGGCAGGCGAGCGTGACGGGCGTGCTGCCGGCGCTGCAGATCAACAGCGGGGCCGGGCTCGTCACCCTCGAGGGGAGCGTCTCCCCGGCCGGGCCCCTCACCATCAATGCCGGGGCAGCGAAATCCTTCACATGGACCTACAGTGCGAGCGGCTTCGGGACCTTCGCCTTCACGGCGACGGCGGCCGGGACGGATGCCGGGAGCGGGAATCCATTGCGGGCCAGCGCCACCGCGAGCCAGACCATCCTGGCGGCCCGCCTGGATACGGCCCTCGCGGTTAATCCGCCGCTGATCGCGGTGGGTGATTGGACCGAGGTGGTGCTGACGGTCACCAATAACGGGGTCGGGAGCGCCACCAGCGTCACCCCGTTCCTGCAGATCAACAGCGGCGGGTCCCTCGTGACGCTCGAAGGAAGCGTCAGTCCGGCAGGGCCGGTCACGCTGGCGGCCGGGGCCGCACAGTCGTTCACGTGGACCCTGAGCTCCAGCGGGAACGGAACGGTCTCGCTAACGGCGACGGCCGTGGGGACGGACGCAGCCACCGGCTTCGCGGTCCTCGGTGCATCGACGGGCAGCCTGAGCATGCTGGCGGCCAAGCTGGATGCCGCTGTCGCGCTTCCGACGCCGGTGGTCGAGCCGGGCAACTGGTTCGTGGTGAAACTGACGGTCACCAACACCGGTGGACTCAATGCCACGGGATTGACGGCCGCCCTCCAGATCACCTCGGGGAGCCCGCTGGCCACGCTGGAGAGCGGTCCCGTGCCAGCGAGCGTCGCGACCCTTGGTCCCGGCGCCGCAACGACCTTTCAGTGGACCTTCAGTGCCTCCGGCGCCGGCATGATCGGGCTGACCTGCACGGCCGCCGGGACGGACTCCGGAACGGGCCAGGCGATCCTGGCGAGCAGTTCGGGGACCCTTTCGGTGGTGCCGGCGACGCGGCTGGAGTCGGCCATGAGCCTCCTGCCCGCGAACACATGCGTGGGCCAGGTGGTCACCGTGGCGCTGACCGTGACGAACTCGGGTGGAGCGGGGCTGATCTCCGGCGATGCGGGCCTCGGCCTGGGGGCGGGGTCGGCACCCGTGACCCAGCTCAGCGGCCCCTCACCGGCCTGGCCCATCTCGATTGCGAGCGGGTCAAGTACCACCATCCAGTGGACCTTTTCGATGGCGGGCGCCGGCAATGTCCACTTCTACGGTTCGGCGTGGGGCAACGACGCGGTCAGCGGGGCCTTCGTCGCCAGCTTCGTGGCATCCGCCGATGCTTCCGTGGGAACGGGAGCGTTGTTGACCGGCGCGATCTCGGCGCCGACGACGGTCTCGGCGGGGCAGGGGTTCAACGTGGTGTTCACGGCCGCGAATTCCGGGGATGCCGCGGCGACCGGCGTGACGGTCTCCGTGACAGCCACCGGAAGCTCCGCGCAGGGCCAGCTCCTGACGCCGCCGCCCGTCGCGGGACCCCTGACCATCGGGGGCCATACCCAGCAGGCCTTCACCTGGACGTACAGCGCCGCCGGGAGCGGCGCGCTGGTCTTCAGTGTCACGGTGGCAGGCTCCGAAAGCTGCTCCGGAAGCGCGATCACGCAGCTCAAAAACACCCTGGTCAGCGTGCAGGCGCCGGCGGCCCTCTCCGCTACGGCGTCCGCGGGGGCCGCTTCGGTCCGGCAGGGCGGGACGATCACGGTGGTGCTCACCGTGACGAATACCGGACAGGCGGCGGCGCTGACGCTGACCCCGTCGCCAGGCGTGACATGCAGCGGAACGGTCTATCCGCTGACGGGAGGGCCCGCCCCCGCGGCGGTCGCGTCGGTGGCCGGCGGGGCGAACACGTCGTTTACGTGGCTGCTGCTCGCGAACGCGCCGGGGACCGCCGCTTTCACCATGACGGCCTCCGGGCTCGATGCGAACGGGGGGTGGGCGGTCGTGGGAGCCGCGACCACTCCCGTCATCACGGTCCTGCCTTCCGCGTGGCTGAAGGCGACCGTGCAGGCCTTGCCCGGCGCGATTCACGCGGGGGAGACCGCCCAGGTCACCCTGACCGTGACCAATCTGGGGACCGCGGCCGCGAACGGGCTGGCCCCGTCGCTCGCGCTGTCGAACGGCGCCGTCCTCGATGTGGTCTCGGGTCCTTCGCCGGCCGGGGGGGCCCCGCTCGCGGCCGGCGCGAGCCGGACCTTCACCTGGGTCGTCCGGGGCCACACGAGCGGCGCGGTGGACCTTCAGGCCTCCGCCAGCGGCACCGACGCCGGCGATGCGACGCCCGTCGCCTGCGCGGCGGCCGCCTCGGAGACCGTCACCAGCCGGTTTGACCAGGATCTGGTGACGTACCCGAACCCGGTCACCGGGGACCAGTTCACGCTGGTGCTGGCCCTCAAGGGTGATGCGGCCAGCATCGAGGTGGAAGCGTTCAACGACGCCCTCCAGCGGACGTGGCACGGCACGTGGCGGTCCGTGGCGCAGTGGGATACGGAGCTGAAGGTTGACGGCATCCGCGGCTGGGCGCCCGGCCCCTACCTGCTGCGTGCCCGGGTTACGCTCGCCGACGGCACGGTGGTGAAGTACCCGGTCGCCAGGATCCTGGTGAAGCGATGACCGCCGGTCTCGGACTCGCCGTCCTCCTGCTGTGCCGCCATGCGGATGCCGCGTCGCTGGACGCCTCGGTCTTGAACGATGCCGGTCGTGTGCGGGGGGCCTTCCTGGACATCGCCGTCGGCGCCCGTGCCGTCGGCATGGGCGAGGCCTTCACCGCGGTCGCCGACGATGCCTCGGCCGCCAGTTGGAACCCCGGCGGGCTGGGCCAGGTGCGCGCCCTCGGCGCGGTGGCCATGTTCGACTCCGTCGGGCAGGGGATCGGGGAATCCTACGTGGCGGTGGCCATGCCCATGGGCGGCGCGACCTTCGGGGCCGCGGTGACCGCGCTCACGTTCGGGTCCTACGATGTGCGGGATGCGGCCGGGGTCCGGACCGGCACGGCGACCCTGAATGACCTGGCCGGTGCGGCGGGGGCCGCCGTGGCGAATCCCGGATGGCTGGGGGGCCGCGGGTGGTCGGGGATCTCGCTGGAAGCGGTGTCGGAGTCCGCCGGCGGCATGACGCCCGGACTCGGCCTGGGCGGGGTGGTGCCCCTCGCTCCGGAACTGACCGTCGGATGGTCGCTGCTGCATCTGGGGCCCGGGCGTTCGGGATTCATGCTGCCGGCGTCGGCCCGGGCCGGCCTGGGGTACGCCCCCTGGACCGCGCTGCACGTGACGGGGGACGCCGGATATCTGCTCGCGTCCCATGCACCGATCGCGGCGGCGGGCGCGGAACTGAGCCTCGCGTCCCTCCTGACCCTTCGGGCCGGGTACCGGTACCGGAGTGCCGCCACACTGCCGGGGGGGAGCGCGGGCCTCACGGCGGGACTGGGGATCGGCCTCGGACCGGTCCGGCTGGACTATGCCTTTCAGCCGTATGGCGACCTCGCCGTCAGTCACCGCGTGTCGCTGGTGTATGGAGGCCACCCCCCCGCGGCTGCCACACCGGCACCCGCGGAGCCCCCGCGCAAGGCTGAGGCCGCCGCGGCGCCCCCC
>CAYNUZ010000008.1:0-29340 GCA_964400385.1 uncultured bacterium
CGCCGGGCGGACCGTCCGCGACGGGGGGGCCGGGCCAGATCGCGCTGGCCTGGCTGCCGTCCACCGTGGGGGCGTTCCCGGTCTCCGGATATCTTGTCTACCGCGGGCTCCTCCCCGGAGCGGAGGGGGCCGTCCCCGTCGCGCAGCTCGTCGGGCCGTTTGCCACGGCGTGGGTGGACGCCGGCACGGCCGCCGGCACCACGTACTGGTACACCATCCGGGCCTACGACTCGGTCCTGCCGACCGCGAACCGGTCGCCGGAGTCCGCCGAGGTCTTTGCCGCCAACACCTGCCCCGCCGGGCAGGGGATGAGCGTGTCGTTGTCCCAGGTCCCGGCTGCGCCGGCGCCCGGAGCGCCGGTGACCTACCAGATCAGCGTGCGGAATACCGGCGCCGCCACGATTCCCGGCGTGACCGTGGTGGACACGCTGCCCGCCGCGGTCACCGGGGGAACGGCGATGGAAGGGTCGGGCTACCCGACCCCGGTGGTGACCAACGCGGCGGGCGGCGGGACCCGGTTCGTCTGGTCCGCCCCCTTCCTCACGATCACCTCGACCGGCCAGACGATCGTGCAGTCCGCGTCGGCCGGGACCAGCGTGACGGTCAACGTCCCGGCTGGCACCCAGGCCGGCGACATCCTCCTGACGCTGATCTCGGTCCAGTCGAACGCCACGTTCATCCCGACCAGCGGGTGGAATACCCTCGCAACGTATGTGGACGGCACGGGCGCCGTCTCGTTCCTGGCGGCCTGGAAGCTGGCCGCCACCGAGCCGGCCTCCTACGGCTTCAGCTACACCGGCACCGCGGGGAAGTACGCGGGGGCGATGATCGCGTATCGCGGCGTGGACCAGTACAGCCCCTTCGATGTCTCCGCCACGGGGTATGCCGTCGCCGGCTCTCCCTATACGACCCCCAACGTGACGACGTCCGTGGCGAACGAGATGCTGGTGGCGGGGTTCTCCGCCAACAACAAGACCGCGTGGACGGCGCCGGCGGGCATGGTCACGGAGGCGGGCGCGATCAGCGGCGGCGGCGGCGCGGCGGCGACCAACGTCTCCCTGCTGGCCTCCGACGCCCTGCAGGCCGCTCCCGGGCCGGCGGGGGCGAAGACCGGGACCAACGCCGGCGGCGGCGCCGGGACCGTCTTCATCCTGGGGCTGCGCCCGGGGCGGGCCCTCTTCCTGCCGGGGCAGGTGTATTCGTTCACGATTTCGGGGTTCGCCAGAGGCGGTTGCGGGGCGGGCCCGGTCACGCATTCCGCGCAGGCCTTTGCCGGCGGCCCGTGCGGCGGCGCGCCGGTCCAGAGCAATACCGCCGGCTTCATGCCGGGCGGCCAGAACCTGGGGGTGACCGCCAGGGTCCCCGAGCCGCTGTACGCCAACCCGGGGGACGAGCAGGTCTGGCGGTTCACGTTCAGCAACGGGAGCGCCGCGACCGCGTACAACGTCACCCTGACGGCCGGCCTGCCGGGCTCCGGCGCGCGGACGTATGTGCCGGGGTCCTTCTCGCTGACGCTCACGGGAGGGAGCACGATGACGGCCTCAGCGTGGGCCTCCTCCACCGCCGGGCCGTGGACGCGCGGCGAACCGGCCACCGCCGTCGGTGATCCGGTGTACCTGCGCTGGGTCGTGAACCAGTTGTTCCCCGGCGTCTCCGGGGCGGCCTGTTTCCGGTCGTCCACGACCGGCCCCGCGTCGCTCGTCGTGTACCAGGGCGGGGTGTCCGCCACGCTGGCCTGCGACGTGACCGGCGCCTCCGGCCCTCCGGTGACTTTTTCCGATACGGCCAACGGGGCCCGCATCGCGCCGCCTCTGGACTGGGCGCGGCTCTACAACTCGCCGGCGAGCCTGACGGACGCCGCAGAGGGTCTCGTCGCCGACGGTGCCGGCAACGTCTTCGTGTGTGGCATCGAGAATCGGGCGGACATCGGGCAGGCCAACAACTGGAACGTCCGGAAATACGACGCCGCCGGGTTGCTCCAGTGGAGCCGGAGCTACAACAACCCCGCGAATACCGCGGACATCAACTACAACCTGGCACTGGACGGAGCCGGCGGCGTCGTGGTGGCGGGATACGAGAGCCGGACGGACCTGGGCGAGGCCGAGAACTGGCGGGTGAACGATTATGACGCTTCCGGTGTCCTGGTCTGGAGCCGGACCTACAACAACCCCTCGAATTCCTCCGACGAGGCGCTCGCGATCGCCTCCGACTCCTCCGGGGCGTATGTCGCCGGGTACGAGTACCGCGCCGACCTCAGCCAGAGCTACAACTGGCGGATCAACAAGTACGACTTCACCGGGGCGCTCGTGTGGTCGCGCACCTACGACAGCCCCGGGCACCTGTCCGACCTGGCCGAGGGCGTCGCGGCCCGGACCGGCCAGGGGATCGCGGTCGTCGGGTACGAAAACCGCGGCGACCTGTCCCAGGGGAACAACTGGCGGATCCTCCGGTACGACGCCGCCGGGAACCAGCTCTGGACCCAGTCGTACAACGGCCCGGCGAACGGGGATGACTGGGCGCTGGGCGCGGCGATCGACAGCACCGGCGCGGTCGTGGTGGTCGGCCGGGAGGACCGCACCGACATCGGGCAGAACATCAACATGCTGGTCCGGAAATACGATGCGGCGGGCGCCCTGCTCTGGAGCCGTTCCTACAACAGCCCGGGCAACAACGACGACATCGCCTCGGGTGTCGCCGTGGACGCCGCCGACAACATCATCGTGGCCGGGTACGAGTACCGGCCGGATCTCGGGCAGCAGAACAACATGGTGCTCCTGAAGTACGATCCCGCGGGCAACGTTCTCGACCAGTGGACGCACGACGGACTGATCCACGGGGGCGACAATGCGTACGCCGTCGCCGCCCTGCCCTCGCCCACGGACGTGGTGCTGGCCGGAACGGAATCGGTCGCGGGGCAGCAGACCGATTTCGCGGTGATGCGCGTGACGCTGGCCACGGACGTGGTGGCGGCGTGCGTCCCGACGGTGGCGGTCAAGGCCCGCAATCCCGAGCCGCTGTACGTCAATGCGGGCGACCAGCAGCTCTGGCGGTTCACCTTCAGCAATCCCGGGCCGTCCGCCGCGTACAACCTGACGCTCCTGGCGCACCTCGGGGCCGGGGCGACCGGCCACGGGTATGCCGGCCCGTCGCTGTCGGTCACGGTGTCGGGCGGCGGCAGCCTCTCCGCCTCGGCCTACTCGCCGACCGGCGCCGTATTCACGCCGGGCGAGCCGGCCCCGGGGGCGACGCCGGACATGTACCTCCGGTGGGTCATCTCGACGCTTCCCGCCGGGGCCTCCGGGGAGATCTCCTTCCGCTCCACGGTCGTGGCGGGCCCGGAGCTGGCGCTCCCGACCTTCGTGACCGCCTCCCTGTGGTGCGATGCCGGGCTGGTGAGCGGCGCCGCCCTGTCGTACTCGGACACCGCCACGGGACGCCGGCTGGCGCCGCCCGTGGTCTGGGTCAAGGTTCGGCAGGGGCCGGGAACGGCGTTCGAGAATGCGGCCGGCGTCGCCGCCGATGCGGGCGGCAACACGTACGCGGCCGGGGTGTCGGCCGACGACTGGCTGGTCCGGAAGTACGATCCGGCCGGGGTGGTCCTCTGGTCGCGCACGCTGGCGGGACTCGGGCTCGCGCAGGACGGGGCGCGGGCGGTCGCGCTGGATGGGGCCGGCAATCCGGTCGTCGCCGGGTGGGTCAACGACAACGCGACGGAAAACGACAAGTGGGCCATCCGGAAGTACACCGCGGCCGGCACGCTCACCTGGAGCGTGACGCTCGATCTGGGGGTCGCGACGGGGTCGGACCGGGCTTTCGGCGTGGCGGTGGATGCGTCCGGCAGCGTGTATGTCGGCGGTGACGCGGATGGCGGGCCGGGGAGCTACTTCGACTGGAAAGTCGTGAAGTTCAGTTCGTCCGGCGCCCAGCTCTGGTCCGACCTCGTCTCCGGATCAGATCTCGGCGACGACTACGCGACCGGGATCGCCGCGGACTCGGCCGGGAACGCGGTGGCCGTCGGCACGGTGGCCGAAAACTCCCAGACGGAAATCTTCGTGAGGCGGTACGGACCCGGCGGGACGATCGCCTGGACGCGCACCCTCACCGATCCGTCCACGCACCTCGCCTACGGCAACGGCGTCGCGCTGGATGGCTCGGGCAACGCGGTCATCGCCGCGTCCATGCAGGTCCCGGGCGAGGGGTACAACTGGCTGGTCCGGAAGTATGATCCCGGTGGCCTGATCCTCTGGAGCCGCACGTTCAACGGATCCGGCGGACTCGATGACGGCGCCAACGGCGTGGCGGTGGACGCGGTCGGCAACGCGATCGTGGCGGGGTACGAGACGGCGGCGGGCGGGAACCTCAACTGGGTGGTACGCAAGCTCGACCCGGCGGGCGCCCTGCTGGACATCCAGGTGCGGGACGGCATCGCCGGGGGCTCGGATTCCGCGGCGGCCGTCGCGGCCGTGCCCGGCGGGAACGATGCCGCGGTGGCGGGCCAGGAAACCGTCCGGAACGAGAGCCTCCGCTACGCCGTCGCACGCTACACGCTGGCCTCCGGCCCGCCGCCGCCGTGCGTGGCGGCCGTGACCCTGCGGGCCCGGAATCCCGACCCGCTCTATGCCGCGGCGGGCGACCGGCAGCTCTGGCGGTTCAGCTTCAGCAATTCCGGCGCCGCGGTGTACGGCTTCACCCTCTCGGTCACCGTCGGGGGCGGGGCGGGAGCGCGGCAGTATGTCCCGGGGTCGCTCTCCGCGACCCTCTGGGGGGGCGGGGCAGTGACCGCGTCGGCGTACGCGACGGCCGGCCTCGGCGGGCCGTGGACGGCGGGGGAGCCAGCCGCGGTCACGGAAACCTTCTGGCTGCGCTGGGTGGTGTCCACGGTTTCCGCCGGGGCGTCCGGCGAGCTCTCCTTCCTGACCTCGACGTTGCCCGGCGCGGAGCAGGTCCTGCGCGTGGACGCCGGCGCCACGCTGGCGTGCGATGCCGGGCTTACCCAGGCCGGGATCCTCCCGTATACCGCGACGGTCACGGGCGACCGGATCGCCGCGCCGCTCCTCGCCGTGCGTGCGATGGCGGACCCGTACGGCGCCCTTGAGCAGGGATCCGCGGTGCTGGTGGAACCCGCCGGGAGCGTGCTGGCCGTCGGCTCAGTGTGGGCCCCCGGACAGACGACGAACTGGCGGATCGACCGGTGGGACATGGCGCTCGGGACCGTCACGGCCTCCACCACCTACAACGGTCCCTCCAGCTCGTTCGACGTGGCGCGGGCGGTCTGCGAAGACGCTGGCGGGGCCGTCATCGTCGTGGGCGATGAGCAGGGGCCGGGGGTCGTGGACTGGGGCATCCGCAGATACGGGGCCTCCCTTGCGACGCTGCTCGGGGCGACGTCATACACCAGCCCGGCAGGCAGCAGTGACGTGGCCTACGCGGTCGCGGGCGACGCGGCGGGCAACATCTACGTCGCCGGCTCCGAGGACCGGCCGGACCTCGCCCAGGGGTTGAACTGGCGCATCATCAAGTACAACCCGTCCCTGACGACGATCCTGGGCACGACCACGTTCGACGGGCCGGCCAGCCTCGACGACGTGGCCCGGGGCATCGCCCTCGACGCCGCCGGCAATGTCGTGGTGGCGGGATCGGGGTCCTTCCCGTCCCAGGGGAACAACTGGGTCGTCCGGAAGTACGACCCGACCCTGACGACCCTGCTGGGTGCCACGTCGTGGAACAGTTCGGGATCCGTGGACGACAACGCGTTCTCGGTCACGGTGGACGGGAACGGCCGGATCATCGTGGCCGGGACCAACGGCGGGGCCGGCGCCCCCCGGGTCCGCGTCGTGGTCTACAACGCGGCGTTGACGGCCCCGGTGGCGTCGGTGGAGTACAACCCCGGGTTGGCGGTCGCGAACGGCGTGGCGCTCGACCCGAACGGGAACATCGTGGTGGCCGGGTACGAGTTCGTGGCGGGGCAGGGGAACAACTGGATCTGGCGCAAGTACGACCCCGCGCTGTCCACGCTGCTCGATGCGGGCAGCCGGGTCGGGTTGGCCGGGGGCTCGGAGGTCGCGCGGGGCGTCGCCTGCGCCGGCACGTCCACCCTCTACGTCGTGGGCGACGAGCTGGTGGCGGGCGAGTCGTTCAACAGCGTCGTGGCCCGGATCGGCGTCGCGCCCGGTCCGCCGCCGCCGTGCGCGCCGGCCATCACGCTGAAAACCCAGAATCCGGCGCCATTGTACGCGGCGGCGGGAGATCAGCAGCTCTGGCGGTTTTCGTTCAGCAACTCAGGCGCCGCCGTCTACGGGTTTTCGCTCACCGTCACGGTGGCGGGCGGCGGGGGCGCCCGGCAGTACGTGCCCGGCTCGCTCTCCGTGACCATGACAGGCGGAGCTCCCCTCTCGGCGTCTGCGTTCTCGTCCACGGGCCCCGCCGGTCCGTGGACCGCGGGTGAGCCCGGCGCACTGGCGGAGGGATTTTGGCTCCGCTGGACCCTCTCGTCGCTGGCGGCCGGTTCGACCGGCGAGTTGTCCTTCCGGACTGCCGTGCTGGCGGGGGCCGTCCAGCTTCTGCCCGCGGACGCCTCCGTCACGCTGGCGTGCGATCCCGGGCTAACGTCGCCGGCCACGGTCGGGATCTCGTCGACGGCCTCCGGCGGGCGCATCGCGCCCCCACTCAGATGGGTGAACATCTCCGGCAGTCCGCGGGCCGGGACCGACGAGGCGCTGGCGGTGGCGGTGGACGGCGCGGGAAATGTCATCGTGGCGGGCTACGACGACCGGAACGACCTGGGCGAGATCTACAACTGGCGGGTGCAGAAGTTCGACGGGACGGGAACGCTGATCTGGAGCCGGAGCTACAACAGCCCGGCGAGCAGCGATGACGGCGCCCGGGCCGTGGCCGTGGACGCCGCGGGAAATGTGGTCGTCGCCGGGTACGAGGACCGGAGCGACCTGGGGCGCGGGTACGACTGGCGGGTGCAGAAATACGATTCCTCGGGAGCCCTGCTGTGGAGCCGCAGCTACAACAGTCCGGCCAACACGTCGGATTTCGCGAACGCCGTGACCACGGACGGGAGTGGCAACGTCGTCGTGGCGGGGCAGGAGCTCCGGACCGACCTCGGCGAGGCCTCCAACTGGATGGTGCGAAAGTATGACGCGGCCGGCACGCTGCAATGGAGCGTCTCGTACAACAGTCCTGCCAATAACACTGACGTGGCGCAGGCCGTGGCGGCCGACGGGGCCGGGAATGTCGTGGTAGCGGGGCACGAATTGCGGACCGACCTGGGGCAGGCGTCCAACTGGCTGGTCCGCAAGTACGACCCGGCGGGGACCCTGCTGTGGAGCGCCGCGTACAACAGCCCGGCGAACAACACCGACCAGGCGCAGGGCGTGGCGGTGGATGCGAGCGGGAACATCGTGGTCGTCGGGCGGGAGCTCCGGACGGACCTGGGCGAGTCATCCAACTGGCTCATCCGCACGTATGACCCTTCCGGCGTGGTTCTCTGGAGCCGCACGTACAATGACCCGGCCAACAGCATCGACATCGCGCAGGCCGTGGCCGTGGACGCGTACGGGAACATCGTCGTGGCGGGGTACGAAACCAGGCCCGACCTGGGACAAGGCCCCAACTGGCTTGTGCGGAAATACGACGGGGCCGGGAACCTCCTGGATTCGCAGTCGCGCGAGGGGCTGATCGGGGGCGCCGAGATCGCGTACGGAATCGCGACGGCCGGAACCGGGACGGTGTTCGTCGTGGGCGCGGAGGCCGTGCGCGACTTCGGCCAGAATTGGGCGGTCTCGCGGTACGATCTGGCGGTCACCCAGCCTTCGTGCTCGTTGGTGGTGACGTCCCTTCAGGCGCCGCCGTCGCCGGGCATCGGGGACGCGGTCACCTACCGGATCATCGTCACGAATCCGGTGGGCGCGCCGGCGATCGGCAACCTGATGGTGACCGACACGGTTCCGTCGGCGATCGTTCAGGCCGCCGGCAACCAGCCGCCCGGCATCCCGGCTCCGCTGGTCAGCAGCGTGGCTGGCGGAACGCGGTTTGTCTGGTCCTCCACCATCCTCCTCGGCTCCGGAGCCACCTGGACCTTCACCCTCTCCGGACAGGTGGGGGGCGTTTGCGCGACGACCTTCGTCGGGAATGCCGTCGTTGTCGCTGCCGCGGCGCCGTGCGCTCCGGTCCAGGCGCAGGCATGGTCGGCCGGATTCACAATCGTTCCGCCGGTGGACGTCCTCACGGTCACCAAGCAGCAGACGCTGTCATCGCCGCTCTCCGGCCAGCCGGTCACGTGGCGACTTGTCGTGGCCAACGCGGGGAGCTCAACCCTGACGGCCTGGAGCCTGACCGATACTGTCCCGGCAACCGTGACGTCCGTCGCCACTGCGCAACCCATCGCCGCCGGGCTGCCTCAGGTCCTGCAGGCCGCCGGCGGGACGCTCTACGTGTGGTCGGGTGGGCCCCTGGGGACGATTGCCCGCCGCAGCACCGCGTCAGCGGTGACGCCACCGTCCTCGCCCCCGCCGGTGATCAGCATCCCGATCCCGCCTGGAACCGTGGCGGGCGACGTCCTGATCGCGGCCCTCACTGCAAAATACGCGCCTCCCGCGGCCCCGCCGATCTTCGTGGATCCCGCGGGGTGGGTTGGGGTGGCCGGGATGAACAGCGGCACCATTGGAACGCATCTTGCTGTCCACGTGGCCGGGCCTTCCGAGCCCGCTGGCTACGGCTGGACGATGAACAGTTCCCAGCAAGTGGCGGGTGTGATCGCGGCCTACACCGGCGTGGAGACCGGTTCGCCGGTTGCCGTGGTAAACAGCGTGGCCACCGGGCCGGGGACAACCCACACCAATCCCGGCCTGCTTGCACCCGAGGCGAACATGATGGTCGTCGCTGCGTTTGGCCTTGATACCGCCGTCACCTATGCGACCGGCGGGCCGGCGGTGCTCGCGGCCCAGATCGCCACGGCGGCCGCCGGGGCGACCGTGAACGTGACATCGATGCTCTCCGACACGGTCTATACCGCAGCCGGCCCGACCGGGCTCGTGACCGCCAATTCATCGCTCGGCGGGACGGGCGCGACATCCGAGGTGGCCCTGCGGCCGCGGCGGACCGCCCTCCCGCCTGGCGGCACGTACACCTTCACCATCACGGGCCAGGTCGGGATCGTCGCCGCACCGACGGCGGTTTCGAACACCGCCTGGCTGGCCGGATCGACGGGCTGCGCGGCGGTCGGCGCCGCGTCCAACATCGCTGGATTTGTTGCCATGCCGCTAAATCCGTTCCCGCCGTCAACCTTGACGGCCCTGGCGGAAAACCAGCAGGCCCTCCTCAACTGGGCCCCGGGCATGCCGGGCGCCTACTCGGTTTCCGGATACGAGATCTTCCGCGGCACCTGTTCGACGTGCCCCTTCTCGTCGCTGACCCTGGTCTCCGGCGGCGCAACGTCCTTCCTCGATACCGGGCTGGTGAACGGCAGCACGTACCTGTACGCCGTGCGTACCATTGACGCCTCGGGGTACGTCTCGTCGCTGACGGCCACCGCCAGCGGCTCGCCGCTGGATTCCAACCTGAACGCGCCGCCGTGCTTCACCGCGGTCCAGCTCGGGGCGAGCAACCAGGTGCTCCTGAGCTGGTGCTTCTCCCCGCCGGGCACCCACCCGGCGACCGCCTACGGCATCTACCGGACCACGTACGCCGGGTTCGGGATGGGGGCCGGCGCCGCAGGCGTGGTGGCGGCCTCCGCGAGCACGTGGACCGACCTGATGCCGGGGCCGGGAACCTTCTGGTGGCACGCGCG
The DNA here is from genome assembly GCA_964400385.1 of uncultured bacterium. Classification (GTDB taxonomy): domain Bacteria; phylum Oederibacteriota; class CAKKQC01; order CAKKQC01; family CAKKQC01; genus CAYNUZ01. Next base: position 9,797 of record CAYNUZ010000008.1, read on the forward strand.
GGGATTGGGGTCCCTGTCCCGCCCCAGCCCGCTGGGCGGCCCGGTTACATACGCGGGAACCCCGCCGTCAACGCCGCTCTCGCTGACCGCCCTCGGGCAGGTCGGCGGAGTCGCCCTGGCATGGCAGCCCGCCACGGCGGGGTCGTTTGCAGTCTCGGGGTACTTTGTCTACCGCGGAACGTACGCCGGCGGGGAATCGCCCGCCTATCTTGCCCAGCTCGTGGGGGCCTTCGCCACCGCCTACCAGGACGCGTCGGGGGTACCCGGGACGACCTACTTCTATACCGTGAACGCCTACGACGCGCTCACGCCGGTCCCGAACGAGTCCGGCGCCTCGAACGAGGCCTCCGCGGCCCCCCTCGCGCCCCTCGTGGCGGGGAACGGGACGTGGGTGGAGCAGTGGAACCCGGCACGGGCCTACAACAACGCGGGGTTCTTCCTGCAGGACGTGCAATTCCTTGGCAACAAGACCGGGTACGCGGTCGGCACCGCGCTGGGCGCCCAGAGCGCCGTGCTCAAGACCACGGACGGGGGGCTGACCTGGCAGGCGCTCGCGTTCCCGTCCGGGACCGACCTCTATGCCGTGGCCTTCACCTCCACCGCGAACGGCTGCGTGGCCGGGGGCGTGTCCGGGACGGGCACCTTCATCTGGTACACCTCGAACGGCGGGGCCACATGGAACAATTCGGGAACCGTCGTCAATGCGATCCGCGGCCTGGCCTTCGTCACCCCGACGACCGGGTTCGCGGCCGGGCTGGCCGGCTCGGTGTACAAGACGACCGATGGCGGCGCGAGCTGGGCGAACGTGTCGCCGGGCGGCGGCGTCACGGAGAACCTTGTGGCGGTCTCCGCGCTCCAGTCGCCGCCGGGGTCGTACCAGGTCTGGGTCGCGGGGCTGTCGGGCCGGGTGGCCCGCTCCACGGACGGCGGCGCGACCTGGCCCGCGCCGTATTTCGTGGGGGCCGCCAACTGGCAGGACGTCTTCTTCACCAACTCCCTGACCGGCTGGCTGACGGGGTCGCCGGCCAACATCCAGCGGACCGATGTCGGCGGGGGCGTCGGCGCGGACTGGGTGGCCGCCGGGGCCGCCACCGCCACGGGCAAGTTCGGGATCCGGTTCGCGAACACGGTCACCGGGTGGGTGGCCGGCTCCAAGAACGGGGCGGTGGACGGCATCCTCAAGCTGTCGACGGATTCCGGGAACTCGTGGAACGACGACGGGGTGCGCAATTACCTCTCCATCTCCACGGGGACCCGCGGCTTCCGCCGGCTGTCGTTTGCCGACCTCACGACCGGCTGGGTGGTCGGGGAACGGGGCGTCATCATGCGGCGCACCCAGTCCGTGCTTTCGAGCTCCGCGTACGACCTGGCCGCGACGCCGGGCAACAACCAGGCCAGCCTGGCCTGGTCGCCCTCGGTGCCGGGGACCTTCCCGGTCTCCGGCTACATGGTCTACCGGTCCACCTTCGCGGGCGGCATGTACGACCGCATCGGGCGGCTGGACGGCCCCCTCGCCTCGGCGTACACGGACCTGGCCGCGACGAACGGCACCACCTTCTTCTACGTGGTGCGCGCGTTCGATACGGATGGCCTCGAGTCCGCGAACTCCAACGAGGCGGTGGTCTCGCCGTTCCCGACCACGAATCCGCCCTCCCCGCCGTCCGGCCTTTCGACCAAGGCGATGGACGCCGCGGTGCGCCTGACCTGGCAGCCGTCCACGCCCGGCACGTTCATCGTCTCGGGTTATGCCGTCTACCGGTCCACCACGAACGGGTTCGCGCCGGTGATTGCGACGTTGATCGGGACCACGCTGGGCGTCACCTCGACCACGTTCCTGGACGCCACGGCCGCCAACGGGACCACCTACTACTACCGGGTCGTCGGGTACGATGCCCAGGTCCCCGTCCTGGGCGGCCTGCCGTCGGGCCAGGTGGCCGCCGTTCCGTGGCGGCCGCCGCTGCCCGACCTGGTCTGGACGCGCAAGGCCGACCTTCTGGTGGACCAGTACAACCACGCGTCGGCGGAGTTGAACGGGTACGTCTACGCCATCGGCGGCGGGTTCTCCGGGAACCAGGTGGAGCGCTACCACCCGGGGCTGGACCGGTGGGAGCAGGTGGGGAACCTCGTGATCGGGGAGTCCTTCTTCCAGGCCGCGACGGTCAACGGGACGCTGTACGCGTTCGAGGATTCCTCCGGCGCCGGCGTGCAGAAGTTCAATGCCGGCTCCGGGGCGTGGTCCACCACGGGGGTCTCGGTGGGCGGGACGCGGTACCGGTACCAGTACGCGGGGGCGGTCTCCGGCGGGTCGTATTACATGTTCGGCGGCCAGCTGTCCGCGAACACCCCGAACATGGTGGACCGGTTCGACACCCCGCCCTCCTTCACGGCGCGGACCGACTGGCGGCCGCGGACGAACTATGCCGCCGCCGCCCTGAACGGGGTGATCTACGCCTTCGGCGGGTTCGCCGGGGGCGCCTATTCGGGCCGCAACGAGGAGTACACGCCCGGAACCGACACGTGGCGGCCGCGCGAGCCGGCGCCGAACGGGCGCGGGTGGCAGGGCGGGGTCGCGGCCGGCGACCTCATCCTGTCCATCGCGGGGGCCCTGAACGCGGGGACGACCAATACCGTCGAGTCGTACGACCCGGGCCGCGACGCCTGGTACCGGAACTGGACGCCCGTGCCGCTGCCCGTCACCCAGATGGGGACGGCGATGGCCGGGGGAAAGATCTACCTGAACGGGGGCATCACCTCGGTGACCGGGTACATGGTCGAGGGCCGGATGGTGGAGGCGGTGTCCGGGAACGGCCAGGTGGGGTTGCAGTGGGCGTACCGGGCCGGCACGTATCCGCTCAGCCAGTTCCGCATCTGGCGCTCCACGTTCGCGGGCGGTGAAAACCTCCTCGGGCCGCCCGCGTATACGCCGGCCCCGACCACGACGGCGCTGGTGGACTCCGGCGTGGTCAACGGCACCCGGTACTTCTATGTGATGGACGCGGTGGACACCGCCGGGCACGCCGGGCCGCGGACGCCCGAGGTGTCGGCCGCGGCCTCCGCCCCACCCGGCGCGCCGGGCGCGCCCTTCATCTCCGACTCCGGCGACGGCTACGTGGAAGTCCAGTGGCCCGCGGCCGCCGCGGGCAGCTACCCGATCGGCCAGTACACGCTCTTCCGCAGCCTCGCGTTCGGGGGCCCGTACAGCCAGCTCGCGACGCTCTCGGTTTCCGCCGGGACCACCTACGTGGACGGCGGGGTGACGAACGGGACCCCGTATTTCTACCGGGTCCAGGCCCAGGATGCCGAGCCGGCGCCGCTGGCGCCCCAGACCGGCCCATTCTCGGCGGTGGTGTCCGGAGCCGCGTCCGCTCCGCCGCTTCTCGGGCTGGAGTGGCGCGCCCGCGCCACGCTGCCGGTCGCCCGCCAGGGCTTCGCCGCCGGGGTCATCAACGGGCAGATTTACGTGGCGGGCGGCGAAGGCGCCGGCTTCACCGGCCTGGGCGACTGCTGGTCGTACAACCCGTGGAACGACACCTGGACGGCGCACTCGGGCGTGGGGTTCATCGCACGCAAGTGGCTCGCGGGGGCGGTGGCCAGCGGGAAGTTGTTTACCTTCGGGGGAGACATCAGCGGATTCACGGCGGTCACGGTCCAGGCCTATGACCCCGTGACGGACAGCTGGTCCAACCAGGCCTCGATCCCGGCGACCCATGACCGGTCCAAGCTCGGCGCCGCCGCGCTCGGACCCTATATCTACGTCCACGGCGGCTTCCAGGTCGGCAGCGACCGCGCCTGGCTGGACCGGTACGATCCGGGATCGGATTCGTGGGCGGCCATCGGGACGGTCCCGGATTCCCCGACGGCCCGCCGCTTCCACGTGTTCGAGGCGCAGTCCGGCCGGGTCTGGGCGCTGGGCCATGAGTTCACCGACGGCCTGCCCTTCGAGGGATTCGATCCCGCGGGCGGCACGTGGACGGCCCAGTCCGACGCGGGACTGTTGACCTCGCAGGCCTGCTGCCCGACGTACGTCCATGGCCACGGGCTGGCGGGCGGCGCCTGGCAGGACAAGATCCTGCTTTCCGGCGGGACGTTCGGCGGGGGGCAGCCGTCGCCCTTCGTGGATATCTACTTTCCCAAGGGGCGGACGATGCGCCGGACCGGCGACTTGACGTACGGACGCGGGCAGGGGCGGATCGTCACGACCGAGGTCGGCAAGGTGTACGTGATCGGCGGCCAGGGGATGGCCGGGGTCTCGGGCATCGTGGACGAGGGCCGCTCGCTGATCGTCCAGAACGGCGGGGCGAACGCGGCCTCCCTCCGGTGGGTCCACGCGGCGGGCTCCAACCCGATCGCGTCGTACACCGTGTATCGTGCGACCTTCACCGGAGGCGGCCGCCTCTTCACGACCGTGGCGCCGCAGGCGACGCTCGCGGTGCCGCCGGCCACCCAGACGACGAGCCTGTACCTCGACGCGGGCCTCGTCAACGGCGTGACCTACTACTACCAGGTCCAGATCACCGACGGCGTCGGGAAGACCGCGGTGACCAATGAGGACTGGGTGCGGGCGACTCTCCCGCCCTCCGCGCCCCAGAACCTGACGATGTACGCCGGCTCCCGGTATATCCTCCTCGCGTGGCAGCCGCCCGCCTCGCCGGGCGACTTCGGGGTCACCGGGTACACGGTGTACCGGAGCACCGGCGGAACCGGTCCGTGGACCCAGCTCGGGATGACCGCGGCGGTCAGTAGCACCTTCTGGATTGACTCGCCGGTCACGAACGGCGTCGGGTTCGTGTACGCGGTCACGGCGCATGACGCGCAACCCGACCCGGACGAGGGGCCGCCTTCGTACGTCTCGGCCACCGCGTATGAGCCGCCGGCGCCGTTCGTCGTGTCGTGGAGTGCGCTGCCCTCGATGGGGACGGGCCGCTGGGGGCACGCCCTGCACGGCTGGAACAACTACCTCTACGCGTACGGCGGCGGCAGCGGCGGGGCGCCCCTGACGGCCATGGAGCGGGTGAGCCCGTACAGCACGGCGCCGTGGAGTCCGGTGACGCCGGTCGGGACGCTGGGCGCCCGGCAGCTCTTCGCCGACGGAGACGCGCGGGGGAGCTGGTACGCGATCGGGGGATACGACGGCGCGACCGAGATCACCTCGATGAAGCGGTTCGACCCGGCCACGACGACCTGGACGGACGTGGTCTCGGCGGGGTTCACGCCCGAACAGGACTTGCCGATGGTCGTGGATCCCCTGATCGGGCTGCTCACGGTCTTCGGCGGAAATGCCGCGGGGACCTACTCGGACAAGATCCAGGTCGGCGATCCCGTGACCGGCAACTGGACCTCGTCCGCGTCCCTGTTCCCCCAGCGCCGTGGCATCGCGGCGGCGGGCTCGGGGCTGTCGGTGTTCATGATGGGCGGGCAGGACCAGGCCGGTCCCCTGGCTACGCAGGACGTCCGCGAATACATTCTGTGGAAGGGGGAACTGGATTCCCGGGCCAACCTGCCGCTCCCGGCCCGGTGGGGCGCCGCTGCCGCCACGCTCACCAACCGGATCTACCTGATCGCCGGGCGCGGCAACGTCGCGCCGCTTTCGTCGGTGGTGGAATACAACCCCGCGACAGACTCCTGGGTGGATCGGGCCGCCCTGCCGGGACCGGCCCGTCTCGATGCGCGGGCCACGGCGATGAATGGCCGGGTGTACGTCACGGGCGGCCGGACCACCTCGTTGTCGACGGCTCCCGGGTTGGCCGATGCCTACGAGGGCAAGCCGATGCGCGACGACCCGTACGACAATGCGATCGGGCTGACCTGGGGTGTGGACCAGGGGACGTTCCTCCTCGCGGGGTACGCCCTGTACCGGACGACGTTCTCGATCCCCAGCGCCTCGCTCCTCGTCACGCCCATGGCGTCCTTCGGCGCGGGCACGACGGCGTTTGCGGACACCAACGTGACGAACGGGAATCTGTACTTCCACTACCTGTACGCGACCGATGTCCGCGGCAACCAGGCGTTGCTCGGTGATTTCTGCGCGCTGCCGGTCAGCCCGCCGCTCGCCCTGACAGCGCAGGGCGGAAGCGGCAGCGTCGGGCTGTCGTGGGCGGCCCCCGTCAACGCCGCGGCCCAGAACGTGGTGGCGTACTCGATCTACCGCGCGACCTTCAGCACGGCGGGTCTCGCGGATCCCTCCCCGTATGTGGTCGGGGTGACGGGCCCGGGGATCACCACGTTCACGGACTTCGGGGTGACGAACGGCATCCTCTACGACTACGTCGTCCGGGGTGTCTCCTCCCAGACCGGGGCGGGGCGGCCCTCGAATGAGGTGACCGCGACCCCCGCCTTCATTGCGCCGCCGGGAATCCCGCAGAACTTTTCCGTGATCGGCGGTTTCGAGCACACCGTCCGGCTGGACTGGTCGGGCTCGTCGTCCGGCGGACGCCCGCTGTCCGGGTACCGGATCTTCCGGACCACGGTGCCCGCCGGGAATCCGCGGCTCACGGGGACCCTGCTGGCGGTGGTGCGGCTGCCCTGGCCCACCTCCTCCACCACGTTCCTCGACCGCAACGCCTCGTCTGCGTACGGGGCGACGTACCGGTACAGCGTGCAGGCGTTCGACGATTGGACACCTCCCACGTTCTCCGGAGATTCCGCGGCGGCCGGGGCGGTGCCGGGCGCGGCCTACTGGCGGTCGGCGCGAGCCGACGCCGAGAACACCGGGAAATCCGGCCGGGCGCCTGGCCTGGCCACCTCGCTCGGACTGCGGTGGTCCCTGGCGGTGGGGGGGACCGTGTACTGCGCCCCGGTCGTCAACGCCGCGGACGGCAGCCTGTGGTTCACGACGGATGCCGGCGGGGCGGGGAAGGTGTGGCACGTCAGCGCGGGCGGGAGCCTCCTGACCAATCCCTCCCTGTTCGCCACGGGGATCGGCACGACGGCCTCGCCGGCCCTGGTGTACGGCGACGCCGCCGGGACGATCCAGGCCATCGTGGTGGGCGAGGCGTTCCCCGCAGGGGGCGCTGTCCAGGCCTTCACGCCGGCCGGGGTCAACCTCTGGACGGGTGGCATGCCTGCCGCGGTCCGGGTCTCCCCCGTGGTCATGCCCGACGGAACGGTCGTCGCGGCCGACGATTCAGGGGTCGTGCGCGGGTTTGATCCGCAATCCGGGAACGTGCGGTGGAGCGTCACCATGGCGGCGGGCGCGCGCGGCCAGATCCTGGTCACGAAGGGCGACAGCGAGATGTTCGCGGTGATCGGGGGCGCGGACCAGAGGCTCTATATCGTGAATGCCGTCTCGGGCATCCTGGGCGGCAGCGTCGCCCTGGGCGGCACGCCCGCGGGGGCCGTCTACGAGGCGGAGCGGCAGGAGCTGTACATCGCGACCGCGGAGGGCGCGCTGACCGGGTTCCAGACCGGGACCGGGACGTTCGCGCCGTTGTGGAGCTACACCGTGGGCGGGTCCTTCGTGGGGTCGCCCGCGTACGATCCCGCGTTGCACGCCCTGGTCGCGACCAACACGGACGGCAACGGATACGGCCTGAACGTGACGGCGCCGGCCTGGCCGGGGTCCGTCGCCCTCGGCGCGCCCTCCCGCTCGAGCGTCGCGATCGCGGTCAACGGCCGCCGGTACGCGGGAACCGACGGGGGCGTGGTGGAGGAGCTGATTCCCGGGAACGGGAGCGTGGCGTCCAGCTGCGGCACGCCGGAGGGCGGGGCGTTCGGCACCGCGTCGCCGGCCCTGTGGGATGACGCGGCCGGGGTGGGCCGCGCGCAGATCTATATCGGGAATGCCAGCGGCCGGATCTACGACTTCGTGGACGCCCCGCCGGCCCCGGGTGTCCCGTCCCTGACGGCCCTGCCGGGGCTCGTCCAGGTGGCCTGGCCCGTCACCGCCGCGGGGTATTTCGCGGTGTCCGGGTACGAGGTGTTCCGCGCGTCCTTCCCGGGCTCGTCCTCGATGTTCTCCAAGGTGGGTGGAACCGTCGGGCTGTATGCGACCGCGTATGCGGACGCGCTGGTCCTGCCGGCGGCGATCTACTACTACAAGGTCCGCGCGGTGGATGCCGGCCCCTTCAATAATCCGGGGCTGCTTTCGCCCGTGGCAACCGTGGTATCCGGCCCGGCCTGCACACCGGCGCTGGCCCTGCACGCCCGGAACCCGGAGCCGCTGTACGCCGCGACCGGTGACGCGCAGTGGTGGCGGGTCGCGTTCAGCAATCCCGGCCTCTCGCCGGTCTACCACGTGTCGATCCTGGCCTCGCTCAGCAATGGGGCCGGGGCGCGGACCCCGCTCGCCGGGACATTTACCTGGACGATCACCGGGGGCGGGGTCCTGACCTCCTCGGCCTTCTCGGTCACCGGGCCGGCCGGGCCCTGGACGCCGGGCGGGCCCCCAAACCAGGCGGAGGACCTGTACCTCCGGTGGGAGATCTCCTCCCTGGCTCCGGGCGCGAGCGGCGAAATCGGGTTCCGCACCGCCACCAGCGGGGTCGGCACCCGGCTCCTTCCGTACGTCGTCACGGCCACGCTCTCCTGCGACCCCGGCGGGCTGACCGGATCCGTGCTTGGCTACTCCGACACGGCCACGGGCGAGCGCATCGCTCCGCCGCTGATGACGCTCGGAATCCAGAACGGCCCGGGGAATCTCGGCGACGGGGCGTACGCGGTCGCCGTGGACGGGTCCGGCAACGTATTCGTCGGCGGGTCCTGGTACACCGGGCCCAACCAGAACAACAACTGGCAGGTCCGCAAGTACGACCCGACCATGTCGGTCCTGCTGGCGGCGACCGAGTACAACGATCCCGGGACGAACAACGACGACCAGCTCTGGGGCCTCACGACTGACCTGGCCGGGAACGTGATCGCGGTGGGGTCCGAGATCAACTCGGGCAGTTCGCTGGATTGGAGGATCCGCAAGTACGACACCACGCTCACGGTCCTGCTGGGCAGCACCGGCTATTCCAGCCCGTCGAACAATACCGACGAGGCGCGGGCCGTGGTGACCGATGCCGCCGGCAACATCTACATCGCGGGTGACGAGTACCTGCCGGGCGGGGGACTCTTCAACTGGCGGGTGAGCAAGTACAACCCCGGCCTGACCGCGCGACTGGCGACGACGTCGTTCATCGGGTCGGGGAACGACTACGACACCGCCTACGGCATCACCCTGGATGCGTCCGGCAACGTGCTGGTGGCCGGCGATGAGACGACCGCTTCCGGCAGGGACTGGCGGATCATCAAGTATGACGCGGCGCTGGCGAACCGGCTCGCCACAACGACCTATGCCGGTGCCGCATCCGGCAACGACACCGCCCAGGCGATCGCCGTGGACCCGAACGGGAATATCGTCGTGGCCGGCTCGTCCATCGAGTCCGGGTTCTCGTCCGACTGGATGGTGCGCCGGTACGACGCGTCCCTCAGCGGGCTCCTCGGCGCCACCGCGTATGCGGCGCCCGGCGGGCAGGGCGACGCCGCGACCGGGCTGGCGCTGGACGCGGCCGGCAACCTGATCGTCGGCGGCTGGGAGACGGTGATCGCCGGGACGAACGACTGGCGCCTGCGCCGGTACGACAACGCGCTGAACCTGCTCGACTCGCTGGGCCACGACGGGATCGCGGGGGCGTCGGACCACGCCTATGCCGTGGCCACCGTCGCGGCCGGGGGCACGGTCTACCTGGCCGGGGACGAACTGGTGCGCGGGGAGGGCTCCGACTTCGCCACCGCGCGGTATGCCCTGGGGAGCTTCCTGCCGCCGGGAACCCCGACGGCAGTGGCGGCGACGGGACAGGTGGGCCAGGTGACGGTGACGTGGACGGCGCCGGCCGCCGGTACGCGGGGCGGCCCCCTGTCGTACCTCGTCTTCCGGCAGACGTTCGCGGGCGTCGCGCCCCTCCAGTCGAACTACGCGGGGGCGACCAGCTCACCGTCGTATGTGGACCCGCTCGTCACCGGGGGCACCCCGTATTTCTACCGGATCGTCGCCGCCGACCCGCTGGGGGCGCAGGGCGTGATCTCGGGCGAGGCCTCGGCCGTGCCGCTGGCGCCGTGCGTCCCGCGGCTCGCGTTCCACGTCCAGAATCCCGAGCCGCTCTATTCGGTGCAGGCCGGTGAGGCCCAGCTCTGGCGCATCTCGTTCAGTAATGCGGGGGCGACGGCCACGGTCTTCAATCTCACGATCACGACCCAGACCGATCTGGCAAACCGGGCGTATCTCCCCGGGTCGTTCAGCCGTACGATCGGCGGGGGCGGGACGGCGGTGGCCTCGTGGGCCACGGCGCTCGGCGGCCCGTGGACGGACGGCGAGTCCGCGTCGGCGCAATACCTGCGGTGGACCATTCCGCTCCTCGGGCCCGGCCGGACCGGCGAGATCGCCTACCGCGCCGCCGTGCTCGCCGGGGGGCCGGAGATCGCGATGAAGACCGCCGCCACCGCCACCATGTCGTGCGATGCCGCGGGCGTGTCGGGCGCGGCGCTGCCGTTCAGCGACACGGCCACGGGCGGACGGGTCGCACCGCCGCTGGTGGCGGTCCGGCTCTGGAACGGACCGGGCGACGCGCTCAACATCGCGATGGATAGCGCCAAGGGCGTGGTCGTCGAGCCCACGGGCGACGTCGTCGTCGCGGGCTACGACTCCTCGGCGAACATCGCGGCGTGGGACTGGCAGATCCGTCGGTACGATTCCGGCCTTTCCACCGTGCTGTCCAGCACGGGCTGGGACGGCGGGGGCGGGCTGGACGACCAGGCGTCGGGCGTGGCGGTGGATGCCGCGGGAAACATCATCGTCGCGGGCTACGAGACGACCGCGCTCAGCAACGTGAACTGGCGGATCCGAAAGTATGACCCGACGCTGGCGACGCTGCTGGGCTCCACCGACTACGACGGGCCGGGCGGAGGGCAGGACCAGGGGATGGCGGTCGCCGTGGACGGCGCCGGCAACATTCTCGTGACGGGCAACGAGTTCAAGCCCGGCCAGGGGTACAACTGGCGGGTCAGGAAATACAATCCGGGACTGACCGCCCTGCTGGGGACCACCAGCTACAACGGCCCGGGCAACCTCGATGACACGCCCCACGCCATCGCCGTGGACGCCGCCGGCAATGTCCTCGTGGCCGGCGACGAGAACTCGGGGGTGGGCATGGACTGGCGGGTCCGCAAGTACGACCCGTCGCTGGGCGTCCTCCTGTCCACCACGCGTTTCGACGGTGCCATCGCCGGGCCGGACTTCGCGACCGCGGTGGTGCCGGACCGGAACGGGAACGTGGTGGTCGCGGGCGTCGAGGGGGTGGGCGGTGGCTGGTCGTGGCGGGTGCGGAAGTACGATGCATCCCTGACGGCGCTGCTCGCCAGCAGCTCCGACTACACGGGCCCGGGGAACAACACGCAGCCGTATGCCGTCGGCGTGGATGCCACCGGCAACTTCGTCGTGGCGGGCGATGACCGTAACGGGTCGGGGAACACCGACTGGAACATCTTCAAGTACGACAATGCCCTCAACCTCGTGGACGGCGCGGCCCACGACGGATTGAAGGGCGGAAACGATTTCCTGTGGGGGGTGGCGACCGCGGGGACCGGGTCGGTCTACGTGGCGGGGACCGAGGTCGTGCGCCAGGAAGCCGACGATTTCGCCGTGGGGCGCCTCACGCTCGCGGCCTTCCTGCCGCCCTCGCCGCCGGGCGGCGTGGCCGCGACCGGGCAGCTGGGGCAGGTGCTGGTGACCTGGGGGGCCGGCGCCGCGGGCACGCGCGGCGTGGGCGGCTACCGCGTCTACCGGCAGAGCTTCGCCGGGGTCCAGCCGCTCCAGTCCAACCTCCTGGCCGTCGTCGGCGGCGCGTCGTACCCTGACACGACCGCCACCCCGGGCATCCCGTATTTCTACCGTGTCGTGGAAACGGACACCCTGGGGGCGGAGAGCCTCCTGTCCGCCGAGGCCTCGGCCGCGGCCCTGGCGCCATGCGTGCCGAACCTCACGCTGTACGCGGCGAATCCGTCGCCGAACTACCAGTTCGCCGGGCAGGCCCAGGCGTGGCGGATCTCGTTCAGCAACGCCTCCGCGGCGACGGCGTACAACCTCACGATCACGACCCAGCCGCTCTCGCTGGACCAGCGCACCTACCTTCCGGGGTCGTTCAGCGCGACGCTGACCGGCGGGGCGTCCGTCCAGCCGGCGTGGGCGACGGCGCAGGCCGGCCCGTGGACGGACGGGCAGAGCGGGTCGGCGACGTTCCTGCGGTGGACCGTGGCCCAGCTCGGCCCCGGCCGGAGCGGGGAGATCCTCTTCAGCGCGACCGTGGTGCCGGGCGCGGAACAGGTGGTGGACATGATCGTCACGGCCACGCTGTCGTGCGACTCGGGCGGGGTCTCGCAGGCGGTCCTGGATTATTCGACGACCGCCTCGGGCAAGCGCGTGGTTCCGCCGCTGGCGTGGGTCCGGCTCTACCACAGCGGCGGCGTCAATGACGAGGAGCCGGGGGGCGCCGCCACCGACCAGTTCGGGAATATCGTCGCGGTCGGGCACGAACACCGCTATGACCTCGGGCAGGGCGGCAACTGGCTCGTCCGCCGGTACGACGCCTCCGGGGCGCTCCTCTGGAGCCGCAGCTATAACAGCCCGGCGAACGGCGACGACGAGGCCCGCGCGGTCGCCGTGAATCCCGGGACCGGGGACGTCTATGTCGCGGGCATGGAGACCCGGCCGGACCTGGGCGAAGGCACCAACTGGCTGGTGCGCAGCTACAACGCGGCGGGTACCCTGGTCTGGAGCCGGACCTACAACAGCGCCGCCGGCAACGACGACGCCGCAAACGCCATCGCGCTCGATCCGTCGGGCAACGTGCTGGTGGCCGGGGAGGAGAACCGCGCCGACCTCGGGCAGGGCGGTAACTGGCGGATCATGAAGTACGACGTCTTCGGGAATGTCCTGTGGAGCCGGTCCTACCAGAGCGCCGGGGCGAACGACGACACGGCGGATGCGATCGCGGTGGACACGGGCGGCAACGTCTTCGTCGCGGGTCGCGAGGTGCGCACCGACCTGGGGCAGGGGGGCAACTGGCGGGTCGCGAAATACGATTCCGCCGGCGGGCTCGCCTGGTCCCGCACCTATGATTCGCCGTGGGGCGCCAGTGACGACCGCGCGGAGGGCGTGGCCGCGGATCCCAACGGCAACGTCCTGGTTGCGGGCCGGATCGACCGCGCCGACGTCGGCGAGGGATGGAACTGGATGGTCCGCAAGTACGATCCCGCGGGCGGGCTGGTGTGGTCGCGCACGTTCAACTACAGCGGGGCCTCGGCCGACTATGCCTCGGCTGTCGCCGTGGACGCCAAGGGGAACGTGCTCGTCACCGGGGTTGAATGGGACGACGACCTGAAGGTGATCAAGTACGACGACGCGGGGAACATGCTGGATGCCCAGACGTTCGGCGGGATCGCCCCGAGCAGCTTCCAGTGGGGCCATGGGATCGCCGCGCTGCCCGGCTCGCCGGATGCGGCGATCGCCTTCCAGGACGACATCCGCGACGAGGGAACCGATTTCGGGCTCCTGCGGTTCGGGCTCGCCGACCTCACGCCGCCCGGGACGCCGGCCGGGCTCGTGGTCACGCCGCTTCCGGGGCAGCTGGCGGTGGGCTGGGGGGCCGCGGCGGCCGGGACGCGGGGCGGTGCGACGGGGTACCGGATCTTCCGCCAGACCTTCGCGGGGGTGGCGGCCACGCAGGGGACCTTCCTGGCCCAGGTGGTCACCAATTCGTATACCGACCCGGCGGTGGCGGCCGGCGTGACATACTTCTACCGGGTCGTGGCGCTGGACGGCGCCGGGGCCGAGAGCGGGCTCTCCAACGAGGGGAGCGGCGCACCGATCTTCCAGCCGGTGCTGGTCACCCACAAGACCGTGACTCCGGCGGGGCCCGTGTGTACCGGGACCCTCCTGACCTACACGGTGTCGTGGAGCAATGCGGGCAACGCGACGGCGAACACCCTGACCCTGACGGACCTCCTCCCGAACGGGAGCCTCACCCAGGCGCCGACGCTGGTCTTCAACGCCCAGGCCGACTCGCTTGGACCGGTGCTGCTGTCGGCCTCCGCGTACGCCGCGACCTCCGCGGGGCCGTGGACCGCGGGTGAGCCGCCGAGCAACAGCGCCGTCCTGCGGGCGCTGCGGTGGGTGGTGCCGCGCGTGGGCGTCGGGCGGTCGGGGTTCCTCCAGTACCAGGTGGCCATCTCAAACACCATGGCGGGCCAGTCGCTCCTCACGAACAGCGCGTCGGCGACGATCCTGGCCGACGCGACGGTCTACGCGACGGAATCCGTCTCGGTGACGGCCTTCCAGCAGGCGCAGCTCACGCTGACCCGGGCGGCGCCGGTCACGGTGTCGGCGGGCCAGGTGTTTGCCGTGTCGCTGACCGTCTCCAATACCGGAGCCATGGGGGCCACGAACGTGACGGCCACGGCCCTGGCCGGCTCGCAGGCCCAGCCGGTGACCTGGCCGTTGTGGATCGCGGGGCTCAACCCCGGCGGCTCCACGACATTTGTCTGGACGTACACGGCCGCGGGGAGCGGGGCAGCCGCCTTCTCGCTCTCGGTGACGGGCATCACCTGCGGCGCCATCCCGGCCTTCGGGAGCACGGCCTTCTCGGTCGCCGTCCAGTCGCCGGCGACGCTGGCCATGTCCACGGTGGCCTTCCCGGCCAGCGTGATCGTCGGCCAGAATGTCCTGGTCACCACCACCATCACGAACACGGGCCAGGCCGGCGCCGTGTTCACGGGGACCGGGATCTTCGCCCAGGCGGGCGGTGGCGGCGTGACCCAGGTGGCCGGACCGAACCCGTCGATGCCCACCACCCTGGGCGGGGGGGCGTCGATCACGTTCACCTGGACCTTCTCCGGCGCCACGGTCGGCTCGGTGACGCTGACGTCCAGCGCCTCGGGCACCGACGCGAACAGCGGGCTGCAGGCCGGCGCCGGTGCGGCCTCCAACGTCATCTCCGTGACCTCGCCGACCTCCCTCCAGGCGGTGATCGCGGCGACACCCGCGGCCGCGTGCATCGGCGACCCGGTCCTCGTCATGGTCACGGTCACCAACACGGGCGTGAACGCCGCGAACTCCTTCGCGCTGGGGCTCTGGTTTGCGGGGCCCACGGGGTCGGCGGCCGGCCCCACGCCCGCGGCGCCGGCCTCGCTCGCCCCCGGGGCCGCCCGGACGTTCACCTTCACGTTCACGGGATCGAGCGGGGGGAGCGCCACCTTCACGGCCTCCGCCACCGGGATTGACGCGGGGACCAGCGCGGCCCTCCTGGCCGGGCCGGTCTCGGTGTCCGCCATCGCGATCAGCCCGCCCGGCAGCCTGGCGGCATCCGCCGTGGGGACCGCGACGACCGAGGTCGGGCAGGTCTTCACCGAGACGTTCACGGTGACGAATTCCGGGGTGGCGACGATCACCGGCCTGACGGCGACCGCCTTCGTCGGCCCGGGCGCGGCGAATGTCACCGTCCTCTCCGGGCCGCTGCCCGCGGGGCCGATGAGCCTGGCGGCGGGATCGTCCACGACCTTCATCTGGACGTACCAGGGCGCGGGATCGGGCGGGGTGACGTTCACCTTCACGGCGAACGGGTCCACCTGCGCGGCGACGGCGGTTACCGCCGCGGCGACGATCGCCCGGCCGATCCTCTTCCCGCCGTTGCTGACGGCCGCCCTCGCTGCGCAGGGGACGCCGGTCTGCGCGGGCGGCAACTTCCAGCTGGCCCTGACGGTCTCGAATACCGGCCAGGTCCCCGTCACCGGCGTTGCGCCGAACATCCCCGCGGCAGCCGGGCCGGGCGGTGTTTCGCTGCTCTCCGGCCCCGTCCCGGCCCAGACGACGATCGCCGCGGCCTCGGCCACCACGTTCGTCTGGACCTACTCCGCCGTGTCGGCCGGGACCGTGACGCTGAGCGTCTCGGCCGCCGGCACGGACGCGCTGACGGCGGCGCCCGTGGGGACCCCGGTCGCCGGGTCGGGGGCGTTCACGGTCACCGCGGCGACGACCACGTTCACCCTGGCCGCGCTCCAGACCCCCGCCGCCCCGGGCATCGGCGAGGCGGTGACCTACCGGATCGTGGCCGCCAATACCGGCTCGGCGACCCTCGTCGGGCTCACGATCGTGGACACGATCCCCGGCGCGGTCGTGGACGTGGCGAGCTTCGGGGGCGGCGCCCCGGTCATGGGCCAGGCCCCCTCGGGAACGCTGTTCACGTGGACGCTCCCCGCCGCGATGATCGTGCCCGGCGGGTCCCTGACGCTGACCGTGAGCGGGCGGGTGGGTTCCGTCTGCGGGAGCACCGGCGTGACCCTGACCGCATGGGCCAGGGGGACCGGGGCGTGTGGCGCTCCGTCCGAGCAGTCCGCGGCGGCGTCCGGCTTCACCGTGAATCCGGCGTCCTCCGCGATCGTGGTGACCAACACCCAGTCGCCCGCCTCGCCGGCGGCGGGGGCGGCGGTCACCTACCAGCTCATCGTCGCCAACACCGGGACGGCGACACTGGACGCGGTGACGGTGTCGGATACGGTGTCGCCGGTCCTGGTGGGAACGACGACCTTCGGCCCGAGCGGGATGGCACTCCCGGCCGTCCAGTCCGTGGCTGGCGGCACCCGGTTCGTCTGGTCCGGGACGCCTGAAACATGGAGTGTCCGGCCGGGGGTAACGGGGACCGTGCGCGTCTACCCCGCGGCGGCCGAAATCGCGGGCATGCTCTATCTCGTCGGCGGCGACGACGGGACCGCGACCAATATCCTCGAACGCTATGACCCGGCGACCGACACCTGGGCCACGCTGGCGCCCATGGGGACGCCCCGTCGCGATCCCGCGGTCGTGGCCATGGGGAAGCGGCTCTGGGTCTTCGGCGGGTCTGATAATCCGGCGTATTACTCCTCGGTCGAGGTCTACGATCCGGCGACGAATGCGTGGGCGGCCGGACCCGCGATGAGCACGACGCGGTCCGGCGCGCGTGCCGTGGTGATGGACGGCAAGGCCTGGGTCTTCGGGGGAGAGAATGCCGGCGGGGCGGTGGCCGCGGTCGAGGCGTTCGACCCGGCGTCCGGGACCTGGACCACGATGGCGTCCATGCCGACCCAACGAACCGAGCCATATGTCGCCGTGGTGGCCGGCAAGGTGCATGTCGTGGGCGGGTATGACGGAGGGGGAACGAGCGTCCACGAAGTGTACGACCCCCGGACGAATGCCTGGGCGACCGGGCTGGCGCCCATGCCGTTCAACCGGGACAGCGGCGGGGCGGTGGAATACGCCGGACGGATGTACCTGTTTGGCGGAAATGACGGACCCACGTTCCCGCAGCTCTCGGTTTACGATCCCGGAAGCGACGCATGGACGGGAGGCGTTCCGATGGCCGAGGGGCGCACGAGTTTCGCGACCGTAGCTCTGGGCGCACGCGTGTACCTCCTCGGCGGGGAAACAGCCGTCGGGGCGATGGATGTGAGCCGTGCCGAGCGCCTGACCCTCGGGCTGCTCCCGGGGACCTCCTTCACCTTCACGATCACCGGGGCCGTCGGCATGGTGTGCTCGAGCGTGACGGTTTCAAATACCGTTCTCGTCGGAGGCGCAACGTCGTGCGCGGTGGCGGGCGGGGCCGCGGCAGCCACCGGGTTCACCGCGGTGCCCCCGGGCACCGGCATCATCGCGTCGTCCCAGCACGCCCCCGCGACCCCGGTGGTGTCCGGCCCCGTGACCTACCTGCTGGTCGTGTCGAATGCCGGGGCGGCGACCCTGTCGAATGTCACGGTCTCCGACACACTTCCCGCCCAGGTCACGTTCGGGTCCGAGGTGCACCCGGCGGGATGGACCTCGATCGGGACGGCGGCCCTCCCGGCCTGGACCCTCCCGGGCACCCTCGCGCCGGGCGTCACGTTCACCTTCACCGTGAACGGGACCCTCGCGTGCACGGGCGGCGCCGTCTCGAACCGGATCTGGTTGGGGGCGAACAACGGGTGCGGGCAGGCGCAGGCGTTGAGCGCCGTGGATTCGTTTGTCCTGGTCGCGCCGACGCCGGCCCTGACCCTGGCCGCCACGCACGCACCGGCCTCGCCGCTGCCGGGCTCCACGGTGACATACAAGCTGATCGCGACCAATACCGGCAGCGCCACGCTGACGACGCTGACGATCACCGACACGCTGCCGGTGGGGACGGTGGCGGGAGCCCAGACGAGCAATCCCGCGCTGGGATATTCCTCCGTGGGACAGCTCAACATCTGGTCCGGGGCGCTGGTGCTGAACCCGGGGCAGACGGTGACGGTGACGCTGGACGCGACCCTGGCGTGCGCGGCAGCGGTGGACTCGACCACGGCTTTTGCGACGGGGGCGGACGCATGCGGGGCGGCGCAGGCCACGGCGGCGGATGCGCTGAACGTGCCCGCGCCCGGGCTGCTGGCCGGGGCCGGGAGCGGGCCCGCGCAGGTCTCCGCGGGCCAGACCTTCGTGCTGGCCCTGACGGTGACGAATACGGGTGGGTCGGCGGTGAGCGGGGTGACGCCGAGCCTGCTCATCAATGCGGGGGCGGTGAGTGTCGTGAGCGCGCCGGGGGCGTTCGGGACGCTGAACGCGGGGTCGTCCACGACGTTTGCGTGGACCGTGTCCGCCAGCGGGGCGGGAACGGCGGTGTTCAGCCTGTCGGTGACCGGCACCGTCTGCGGCTCCACGGGGCTCGCGGGGATGGTGCCGGCGAGCGTGGTCGTGCAATCGCCCGCCGCGCTGGCGGCGGCGGTGGGGGTGTACGGGGCGCCGGCGTGTGCGGGGACGCCGCTGCTGGTGACCCTGACGGTGACGAATACCGGCCAGGCGGGTGCGAACGTGCTGACGCTGTCCTCGCCGCTGGTGTCGGGTGGGGCGGGGGCGGCGTACGTGGCGGGCCCGACGCCCCCGCCGACGACGCTGGCGGGCGGGGCGACGCTGACCTTCACGTACACGTACACGGCGGGGGCGGCGGGAACGGGGGTCTTCACGGCGACGGCGACCGGGTTTGACGCGAACAGCAATGCGCAGACCACCACGGGCCCGGTGACCTCGGCGGCATTCGGGGTGACGGCGGCGCCGGGGGTCTCGATCGTGCAATCGCGGACGCCGGCGTCGCCGGTGCCGACCGGGCCGGTGGCGTACACGTTCGTGATCACCAACACGGGGGCGGCCACGCTGACGTCGCTGACCATCACCGACACGCTGCCCGCGCAGGTGGCCTTCGGGTCGGAGGGGAACACGGCCGGCTTGACGCATTCGTCCAACGGCCAGGTGCACGGGTGGACCGGGGCGCTGACCCTGGCGCCGGCGATGACGGTGACGGTGCAGATCACGGGGACCGTGGGGTGCGCGGGCGGGGCGTCCACGAACCGGGGGTACGTGGCGGGGGTGGGCGGGTGCGGGACGGCGGTGGGGGCGTCGCTGACGGACACCTTCAGCATCGCCGGGAGTGTGGCGAGCCTCGCGCTGGTCTCCACGCACGCCCCGGCCTCGCCGCTGCCGGGCTCGACGGTGACATACAAGCTCATCGCCACCAACACGGGGAGCGCGACGCTGACGA